>NZ_JBKFSQ010000013.1:0-106644 GCF_046569525.1 Salmonella sp. 741265055_HSA
GGTGGTCTGTAATCTGGAATAATTGAAATATGAGCCATTAATTTTTCAAGACCCATAATCTGTTCTCCTTATTTTTCAGGAGATATTTGATCATATATAAAGTCAGAAGGACAGTTGCACCAGATGAGGGTTAGCTTAATTTTTAAACAAGAAATGCTGATTTATTAGTACAAAAAACATACTTCTGCTGATCTTTCCCTGGTTTACTAACCTGCACACCCTAAGATTACTCTCTTATCTGCATTAAGAATATCATTGTGTTTTTTTCGGAATATATAAAGGTTCCCCATAGTGGATGCATAACGTGAGCCAAATTAGTTAAAGACGGGATCACTGACACTATAATAAGTCAAATGACCTTTTGTATTTTCTTTAATACATGTTGCCGAGGTAATTTCAAGTTTATTTTTTAGTGAATTAGTTTCATATTCAAGAAATGCTTTATTTAATTCCTGAATATTGGGGCGGTGTCATAACATCCTGATAGCAGAAAGATAAAAATCAGCAGCCATTTACCCTGATTAAACATATACGCTTCACGCATTACAATCTTCCGTAACCAAATCCAGCAGCGTTAAACTCCACCCTTTGCCCAAGCCATGAAGCTCGCTCAGATGAAAAATCAAACCATCACCCCATTTTTTCGGCACTGCCACCACTCGCTCTGATTGCAGCTCAAGCCGCCTGGCGTTTGCTATACAGGTATCCGACGCCTGATCCCCATTATCCGCTCCATTCACCATGCTAAACGCCAGCAGGTATAGCTAACAAAAAACCGGCGTGATCCCATCCCTTTTCACAAACGTACTCAACCTCCGTGTGGTGATCAAATTCCTTATCCACAGGAATGTGCTCTGAAAACCAACCTACCTGCCCCAACAGGTAGTTAAAGTCAGGTATCGGTTTATTAATATCAAATTTTTCATCCAGTTATAATCAAACCCAGCCCCAATTCGGTACAGCACATACATCCCGACTTTTTTATCAATCAGGGCATTAATTTTCGCGTTGTCTCGCTGCTGAAAAGCGATAATCACTTGTCTCGCCGTCTCTTCAAACGACGGAGCGGCACAAACGGGATGCGCGACCATTCCCAGCAGACTCAACGCGATGGCCGTGCGGCTCATTTTCATCATTGGCTCCCCATTAACATCCGGTGTTCTATTAGCGCCAATATACTCTCGCAATATTTACTCAGCCTGTCCGTAAGCGTACAATGCCCGCCCTTAAAGTGAGGACTCTCCTCCAGCCGCCTCATCAGGTGAGGCGGATCTGACCTGTCATCAGAACGAGAAAATGATGTTTAAACCAGAACTCCTTTCGCCGGCGGGAACGCTGAAAAATATGCGTTACGCTTTCGCTTACGGTGCCGATGCCGTCTATGCGGGCCAACCACGCTACTCTTTACGCGTGCGTAATAACGAATTCAATCACGAAAATTTGCAGCTTGGCATCAACGAAGCCCACGCGCTCGGAAAAAAATTCTACGTGGTGGTGAACATCGCCCCGCATAACGCCAAGCTCAAAACCTTTATCCGTGACCTGAAACCCGTCGTCGAGATGGGCCCGGATGCGCTGATCATGTCCGATCCAGGGTTGATTATGCTGGTACGCGAGCACTTCCCGGCAATGCCGATTCACCTGTCGGTACAGGCTAATGCCGTAAACTGGGCGACGGTAAAATTCTGGCAGCAGATGGGGCTGACCCGTGTGATTCTCTCCCGCGAACTGTCGCTGGAAGAGATTGAGGAAATTCGCCAGCAGGTGCCGGATATGGAAATAGAAATTTTCGTCCACGGCGCGCTATGCATGGCCTATTCCGGTCGCTGCCTGCTTTCCGGCTACATCAATAAACGCGATCCGAACCAGGGCACCTGCACCAATGCCTGCCGTTGGGAATATAACGTGCAGGAAGGAAAAGAAGACGTTGTCGGCAACATCGTGCATAAGCACGAACCGATTCCGGTACAGAACGTTGAGCCGACGCTCGGTATCGGCGCGCCGACGGATAAAGTGTTTATGATAGAAGAGGCCCAAAGACCGGGCGAATACATGACCGCGTTCGAAGACGAGCATGGCACCTATATCATGAACTCAAAAGATTTGCGCGCTATCGCCCACGTGGAGCGCCTGACGAAAATGGGCGTCCACTCGCTGAAAATCGAAGGCCGCACCAAATCCTTTTATTACTGCGCCCGTACCGCGCAGGTCTACCGTAAGGCCATCGACGACGCCGCCGCGGGTAAACCCTTCGACCCTACGCTGCTGGAAACGCTGGAAGGTCTGGCTCATCGCGGCTATACCGAAGGTTTCCTGCGTCGCCATACGCACGACGATTACCAGAATTACGAGTACGGATACTCCGTTTCCGAACGCCAGCAATTTGTCGGCGAGTTCACCGGCGAGCGTAAAGGCCAACTGGCGGCCGTGGCGGTGAAGAATAAATTCTCCGTTGGCGATAGTCTGGAGCTGATGACACCGCAGGGAAATATCAATTTCACCCTGGAACAGATGGAGAACGCCAAAGGCGAGGCTATGCCGGTGGCACCTGGCGATGGCTATACCGTCTGGATGCCCGTCCCGCAGGACGTTACGCTGGATTACGCACTATTGATGCGTAATTTCTCAGGTGAATCAACGCGTAACCCCCATGCTAAGTAGTTAATTGCGGTTATTTTTTCATGGCGGGAAGATTCTTAGAAATTGATCACATACCGCTTCGCTCAATGCGGGTATTATTCAACGCGCTGAAAAACATAACCCATAAATGCTAGCTGTACCAGGAACCACCTCCTTGGCCTGCGTAATCTCCCTTACGCAGGCTTATTTTTTGCGTATAATCAATAAAAAAGTGGTACTTCCCGCCATATCCAAAAATTGACCACACTAACCAAAGCGCAAATGGGCGCTTAGGTTTAGAGAGCTCCCCTATTCATTGCCAGCCAGCAAGTCACAATCCTCCCCGCATCCGGTCAGACTCAGGACCTGACATTCTGACGGCGACCAGGAGATGACACAGCACCAGGGTAAAAAGTATAAAATCATTCTGGAACAGGATAGAATTTGTTTCTTTTTTACGTTTAAAATCAGTGTATTAAATCAATAACTGCTTTGTGAGAACTTACACAAAAAGTTTACAGGCTATTAAATTAAGGTTAAAAACTGATAATTTAAGCGTATAAAATTATGGCACGTTTTAATGCCGCTTTTACAAGGATTAAAATAATGTTTTCCCGGATTAGAGGTTTGATTTCATGTCAAAGTAATACTCAAACCATCGCACCCACGCTCAGTCCACCTTCATCCCATGTAAATTTTGCTGGGGTTGATTATCCTCTATTACCACTCGATCACCAAACGCCCTTCCCACCGTCACATATAATCGGTATCCAGAGTTATTCCTTTATCCTGTAAAATGTGATACAGATTCTCCATTGATCTAATAACTACCTCAATTTCACATTCAAGTTTCTCTACAGAACTTTCATTGAGTGAAAGGTTGAGAGCCAGTAATAATGATTGTGAGTTATTATCATAACACAAATGTGGTCCACTATTCTCTGCAAACCATAAGTTTGCATTGAGAAACTCCAAAGCAAGATTATTATTATCCGGAGGTCTTCCACAAAAACCGTATATCATTATATACTCGCTGTTAGTGCTTGTTAATAACACACGATAGCGGTTATCTATAATAAATGAGCATAATCTGCTTTCGTCAAAGGCAATTGAATCGACATTTAATTTTAGTGAAAACTGTCTTAATAAGCTATCGGCTCTTGAATACATAACACCCCATACTCTAAAAATTTTCCATATATACCCTTCATACTTCAAGTTGCTTATGTGTTGGCTACGGATTACTCGACCCATCCATGGGCCTCGCCCTGACGGGCCGTCGCACGCGACGTTCAAATCTGCTCCCGGCAGATTTGTCGTTCACCCCAGTCACATCGTTATCTATGCTCCCGGGGACTCACTCCCTTGCCGCCTTTAAGCAACTCGAATTATTTTGGGTATAAGTCATAAACCTCTGGTCTGTGCGCTTAACACCCCGTGTCATCTCCGGAATTCATCTTTTCCCTATGACTTGCTGTGTTTGCTCATTTATGGCCAGGCTGGCCGGGTTCTGACGCCATTTGCGCTAAGGTATAGTCCGGCGCATATTCCCATCATACCAATTCCCCCCATGCCAAACGATGCGCCTAAAACCGTCAGGGCGGTAGTATATGCAGCACCGCTACTGACACTGGCGACAGCCCCTGAGCATACCCCACTGAAAACACTTGTAAAAAATGCTGAGGCTCCCAGGCACATTAAACATCTGGGTTTATTGCCGTAAACGTTAAGCTCAACGATTTGAGCTCCCGGTCTTTCTTCATTACACCGTTCAGAAGGAGGGAGCAATGGCGTTTGCGCATTCACGCCTGAAGTGACATTCATATAAACCTCTTCATGCACATGCCTGTTTATGTTTATGAGAAAAGCGATACCTCAGGCAACGATACGACTATAAGACACCGCGCTTAGAGCCTATCCCATTAGGGATATTTTACTTGCCATTTTGGTCCTGGGCAGTGCTCAAAATCCTCATGTACTACGTGTACGCTCCGGTTTTTGCGCGCTGTCCGTGTCCAAACTGGCTGCGCCAATAACGCCTGGTGGGATAGGCGCTAAGTCATCATCTAAATAGGTTTTATTTCATAACAAGAATAGTGTACTGCTAATAGTGCGCCTTGTTCCTGCCAAAGCAGTCTAAAGAACATTTCGATTTTATGCTATTAAAAAGTATGTTTGGTAATAAATATCAGGTTATTATCTTATATTGTGGTATTTGAAATTAATACTGATAACTGACGTATGTTCGTCTTGTTAATCCTCCGTTTCGTTATTAAAGGCGCTATATCGGAAAGCGTCTGACTACCCCTTGTGGTTTCCCTGCACTCTCACAAGCGCTACTCAATGCGTATACCGGCATCTCTCTTGTCGCCATTTGCCTTAAACCATGCTTCGCTTACCGCTGCGTATAGCAGGAAGAAAAACGGTAAAGCAATAAGTGCGCAACATTTCAATTTTCATCCTGTTCTGACCTCGCTTTTTCATTTCTGCTATACACTTTCTGGAGATGGTTGTTCAACCTATTAAGGCATAACGGATGGCTAACTTTCCCGCCAGCTTACTGATCCTCAATGGCAAAAGCGCTGATAACCAGCCGCTACGTGAGGCCATTACTCTACTTCGCGACGAAGGCATACAGATTCACGTTCGGGTAACCTGGGAAAAAGGCGACGCGCAGCGTTACGTTGATGAAGCCCGTAGACTGGGCGTTGAAACGGTGATTGCCGGCGGCGGAGACGGTACCATTAATGAAGTGTCAACCGCGCTGATCCAGATCCACGACGGCGTAGCCCCTGTACTGGGCCTTTTGCCGCTCGGCACTGCCAACGATTTTGCCACCAGCGCCGGTATTCCTGAAGCGCTGGACAAAGCGCTGAAACTGGCGATTGCCGGAAATGCGATGGAAATTGATATGGCCAGAGTCAATGATAAAACCTGTTTTATCAATATGGCGACGGGCGGTTTTGGCACCCGCATTACCACCGAAACGCCGGAAAAACTCAAGGCCGCGTTGGGCGGCGTCTCCTATCTTATCCACGGTCTGATGAGAATGGATACGCTGACCCCTGACCGCTGCGAAATACGTGGCGAAAACTTTCACTGGCAGGGAGATGCGCTGGTAATCGGCATCGGCAACGGTCGTCAGGCCGGCGGCGGACAGCAATTATGTCCCACCGCGCTGGTTAACGACGGGCTGTTACAGCTACGGATTTTTACCGGCGAAGAGCTGCTGCCGGCGCTGTTTTCCACGCTCACGCAGTCAGATGACAATCCGAATATTATTGACGGCACCTCGGCGTGGTTTGATATTCATGCGCCGCATGAAATCACGTTTAATCTGGATGGCGAACCACTCAGCGGACAAGAATTTCATATTGAGGTGCTGCCTGGCGCATTACGCTGTCGGCTGCCGCCAGACTGCCCGTTGCTACGTTAATAACACCTGCCGCTGGCCGGATGCGCTCACATCCGGCTTTTCTTCGTTGAACTCAGGCGATGGTGACTTTGCTATCCAGATAGACATCCTGTACGGCGTTAATCAACTTCACGCCATCAGCCATCGATTTCTTAAAGGCTTTACGTCCCAGAATTAGCCCCATTCCACCGGCTCGTTTGTTGATCACTGCGGTACGAACCGCGTCGCCGAGATCAGTGTCGCCGCCGTCCGCGCCGCCGGAGTTGATAAGCCCGGCGCGTCCCATATAGCAGTTCGCCAACTGGTAACGTACCAAATCAATCGGGTTATCGCTGGTCAGTTTGCTGTACACGCGATCATCGGTATAGCCGAAGTTGACCGCTTTATAACCGCCATTATTCTCGGCCATTTTCTGTTTCACAATATCCGCGCCAATCGTAGCGGCCAGATGGTTAGCTTGCCCCGTCAGGTCAGCGGATACATGGTAATCGACGCCGTCTTTTTTAAAGGAAGAATTACGCAGGTAAGCCCACAATACGGTCACCATACCCAGCTCATGCGCACGCTCAAAAGCGGCGGAGATCTCTTCAATCTGGCGACGAGACTGTTCCGAACCGAAATAGATCGTCGCGCCTACCGCCACGGCGCCCATATTGAACGCCTGCTCAACGCTGGCGTACAGGGTCTGATCGTACTCTGTCGGATAGCTCAATGTTTCGTTGTGATTCAGTTTGACCAAAAACGGAATACGGTGCGCATAGCGCCGTGAAACCGAGGCCAGTACGCCGTAGGTAGAGGCCACGCAGTTACAGCCGGCCTCAATCGCCAATTCAACAATATTTTTTGGGTCAAAGTAGCGCGGGTTGGCCGCAAAAGAGGCGCCGGCGGAGTGCTCCACTCCCTGATCGACGGGCAGTATCGAAAGGTATCCTGTTCCCGCCAGGCGTCCAGTATTATAAAGCGTCTGCATATTACGCAGAACGGCTGGTGGACGATTATTGTCAATCATCACCCGGTCAACGTAATCCTTGCCGGGTAGATAAAGCTGATCGGAAGGAATGGTCATACAACGATGCTGTAAAAGGCTGTCGGCGTCTTTGCCAAGCAACTGCGCAATATCAGTCATAGCTATGCTCCCGTAAGTTCCGATAGGGTATCGGAAGGTGAATAGTCCTGCCCCGCAGATTGCGGGTCGCAATAAGCCTGGTACTGACCGACCATTTTTGCCAACTTTAGCGCATTTTTTCGGCGCTATCTGCTGACTCGATTCACGTCCGAAAAAATGTTAGATCGGTCAAAATTAATGCTTAATGGTATTTAAAAGGTATTATTAAATGGTATTGTCGTGGCGTACCTTACCTGTCATGAAGGATTTAAAAATGAAAACGACCTTTAAACTGTCGTTCATGATGTTCGTAGAGTGGTTTATCTGGGGCGCCTGGTTCGTCCCCCTGTGGCTATGGCTAAATAAAAGCGGGTTTTCTGCCGGTGAAATAGGCTGGTCTTATGCCTGTACCGCCATTGCGGCGATCCTGTCGCCGATTCTGGTCGGCTCCGTTACCGACCGTTTTTTCTCGGCGCAAAAAGTCCTGGCGGTACTGATGTTTGCAGGCGCCGTGCTGATGTATTTCGCGGCGCAGCAAACCACCTTTGCCGGATTCTTTCCGCTGCTTCTGGCCTATTCATTGACCTATATGCCGACCATCGCGCTGACAAACAGCATTGCCTTTGCTAACGTACCGGACGTTGAACGCGATTTTCCACGCATTCGCGTTATGGGAACCATTGGGTGGATTGCCTCCGGCCTCGCCTGTGGATTCCTGCCGCAAATGTTAGGCTATAACGATATTTCCCCCACCAACATTCCACTGCTCATAACCGCCGCAAGTTCAGCGTTGCTGGGTGTATTTGCGTTCTGTCTGCCAGACACGCCGCCAAAAAGCACCGGCAAGATGGATATTAAAGTGATGCTGGGGCTGGATGCGCTGGTCCTGCTGCGCGATAAAAACTTTCTCGTTTTCTTCTTCTGTTCCTTCCTGTTTGCGATGCCGCTGGCCTTCTACTACATCTTCGCTAACGGCTATCTGACAGAAGTGGGAATGAAAAACGCCACCGGCTGGATGACGCTCGGCCAGTTCTCTGAAATCTTCTTTATGCTGGCTCTGCCCTTTTTCACTAAGCGCTTTGGTATTAAAAAGGTATTATTACTTGGTCTTATTACCGCTGCGATCCGCTACGGCTTTTTTGTCTATGGCGGCGCGGAGACGTACTTCACTTACACCCTGCTGTTCCTCGGTATTTTGCTGCACGGCGTAAGTTACGATTTCTACTACGTCACCGCCTACATTTATGTCGATAAAAAAGCGCCGGTTCATATGCGTACCGCTGCGCAAGGGCTTATCACCCTCTGCTGTCAGGGATTCGGCAGCCTGCTGGGGTATCGTCTCGGCGGCGTGATGATGGAAAAAATGTTTGCTTATCCGCAACCGGTTAACGGTCTGACATTCAACTGGGCGGGCATGTGGACGTTTGGCGCAGTGATGATTGCCGTCATCGCGCTACTGTTTATGATTTTCTTTCGCGAATCGGACAAAGAGATCACGGCTATTGACGATCGCGATATTGCGTTGACACAAGGGGAAGTAAAATGAAAGCAGAACGTATTCTCGGTGCTCTTTACGGGCAAGCGTTAGGGGATGCGATGGGAATGCCCTCTGAGCTGTGGCCGAGAACGCGCGTCAAAGCGCATTTCGGCTGGATTGACCGCTTTCTGCCCGGGCCAAAAGAGAATAATGCCGCCTGCTATTTTAACCGCGCGGAGTTTACGGACGATACCGCAATGGCGCTCTGCCTGGCCGACGCGCTACTCGAATGCGAAGGCAACATTGATCCCGAGATTATTGGGCGTAACATCCTCGCCTGGGCAGAGCGCTTTGATGCGTTCAATAAAAATGTACTCGGCCCGACGTCAAAAATTGCGCTGAACGCGATTCGCGACGGCAAACCCATCGCGGCGCTGGAAAATAACGGCGTGACTAACGGCGCGGCCATGCGCGTTTCGCCGTTGGGCTGCCTGTTGCCGCCAACTAACCTGACAGCCTTTATAGCAGAAGTAGCGTTAGCCTCCAGCCCGACGCATAAATCCGATCTGGCAGTGGCTGGCGCCGTGGTTGTCGCCTGGGCCGTCTCGCGAGCGGTTAACGGCGACACGTGGCAAAGTATTGCCGACTCGCTCCCCGCCGTCGCCCATCAGGCGCAGACAGCGCGTATTACCACGTTTAGCGCCTCGCTATCGGCACGTCTGGAACTGGCGCTAAACATTGTCCGCCACGCCGACGGCGTCGAATCTGCCAGCGAACAGCTCTATCAGATCATCGGCGCGGGAACCAGCACCATTGAATCGGTTCCCTGCGCTATCGCCATGGTGGAACTGGCAAATACCGATCCTAACCGCTGTGCCGTGCTGTGCGCTAACCTCGGCGGCGATACCGACACTATCGGCGCGATGGCTACCGCCATTTGCGGCGCGTTGCACGGGGTAAGTGCCATTAACCCCCAGTTAAAGCAAACGCTGGACGAGGTTAATCAACTGGATTTTGCGCGCTATGCCGTTGCGCTGGCGAGTTATCGTCAACGGCGGGAGGCACTATGAACGGCGCACGGTTGCTGACATTATTACCGACCCTGCATACCCGGCGTCCGCTCACCGTTATCGGCGCGGCAGTGATCGATATCATTGCCGACACCTGGACGTTGCCGCGTCGCGGAGGCGATATTGAACTGCAACAACAGAGCGTCAATGTCGGCGGCTGTGCGCTGAATATTGCCGTGGCGTTGAAACGACTGGGGATTGACGCCAGCAATGCGCTGCCGCTGGGCCAGGGCGTGTGGGCGGAGAGGATTCGCCGCCGTCTGGCAAAAGAGGGATTATCCAGCGTGATTGACGCGGTTGAAGGAGATAACGGCTGGTGTCTGGCGTTAGTCGAACCGGATGGCGAACGCACGTTTATGTCTTTTAGCGGCGTGGAAAACCAGTGGAATGCGGACTGGCTGTCGCAGCTCAGGACACCGCGGGGCAGTCTTGTCTACCTGTCCGGCTATCAACTGGCCTCTTCCTGTGGCGAACCACTGATCCAGTGGCTGGAAACCGTCGACGATGTAACGCCTTTTATCGATTTTGGCCCACGAATCGGTGATATTACAGACGATGTAATGGCGCGCATTATGGCCTGCCGGCCCATCGTCTCCCTCAATCGCCAGGAAGCCATCATCGCCGCGGAACGCGCCGGACTTGCGACCGATACGCGCACTTTCGGCGAAGCATGGGTAAACCGCTTTTCCGCGCCGCTGGTGGTGCGCCACGATAAAGACGGAGCGTGGTATTTTAGCGCGCAATCTTCCGGCGTTGTGCCAGCGTTTCCGGCAACCGTGGTGGATACCATCGGCGCGGGCGACAGCCATGCTGGCGGCGTGCTGGCAGGACTGGCGTCAGGCTGGCCGCTCGCGGATGCCGTACTGCTGGGAAATGCGGTGGCGAGCTGGGTGGTCGGGCATCGCGGCGGCGACTGCGCGCCCACGCGCGAGGCGCTACTCCTCGCACACAAAAACGTATAGGTCGCTACGACAATAACTGATGCTGTATTCAATAGGCCGCTGCTGCTGATCGAGCGCCACCTGCTTAATCACCAGCACCGGCACTTTACCATCCATTTGAATATGCGACTGAAACTCATCATCCGGCATCCGGGCGCTGACGCGAGATCGGGTACGCTGAGGGTAAATGTGCTGGCGACGAAAATAGTCATACAACGAAATGCCAATCGCGTCGACATCATGAATCAGATGCGCGGGCACCCAGGACTCTTCAATCGATACCGCGTCCTCATCAACATAACGAATGCGTTTGAGTAAAAAGACGTCGCTGCCTGCGGGGATCGCCAGATGCTGCGCGACCTCATCCGGACAACTTACCACGCGTTTGTTAACCCATAGCGTATCCGGTTTTTTGCCGCGCAAGACAACCTGCTGAGAAAATCCCCGCGCCTCTTTCAGGGAATATTCAAAGATATTATTGATTTGCGTACCGTAGCCACGGGCGCGCGTGACGACACCCTCTTCTTCCAGCGCCTGCATCGCTTTCCGTACCGTGATGCGCGAGACGCCGGTAAGCTGGCTGAGGTCGCGTTCGCCAGGCAAAATATTACCGTGCTCAAGAATACCGCTGCGCACGGCATCCTTTACCGTCTGGGCGAATTTCATGTATAGCGGCGTATTATCCGCCGCTGAAATTCGTTCATTCAGTTGCGCGATGAGCCGGGTATGCGCTTGTTCCATTTATCTTTCCTGACGACGGGTCTGTAGGCAGTATACTACCACCACGCGTGGAAATGATGTACCGGACCAATGCCCTTCCCCACTTCCAGCGTGTCCGCCTGCGCCAGCGCCGCCGAAAGCCATGCCTTCGCCTCGTTTACCGTCTCTCCCCAACAGCGATGCCGGGGCCGTAACGCCGCCAGCGCCGCCGACAGCGTACAGCCCGTCCCATGCGTATTTTTGGTGTTCACACGCGGCGCGCTAAAACGCTGCTCGCCCTCACGGGTAAAGAGCCAGTCCGGGCTTTGCGCATCCTCTAAATGCCCGCCTTTCATCAATACCGCTTCACACCCCATCGCCAGTAACGCCCGCCCCTGCGCCAGCATCTCCTGTTCCGTACGCGCATGGGGAGCATCCAGCAACGCTGCGGCTTCCGGCAAATTAGGCGTAATCAGCGATACCTGCGGCAACAGCCGGACGCGTAATGTTTCTATCGCAGAGGGCGAGAGCAGCGGATCGCCGCTTTTCGCCAGCATCACCGTATCCAGCACCACATTACGTACATGATGGCGCTGTAGTCGCTCCGCCACGGCCTCGACAATATCGGTTTCCGCCAGCATCCCGATTTTCGTGGTATCAATGCGCACATCGCTGAACACGGAATCAAGTTGAGCGGCGACAAAGTCCGGCTCTATCCGGTACACCGACTGTACGCCACAGGTATTTTGCGCCACCAGCGCGGTGATGACCGAACAGCCATACGCGCCCAGCGCGGAAAAGGTCTTGAGATCCGCCTGGATACCGGCCCCGCCGCTGGGATCGGTGCCGGCAATCGTCAGCGCGTTAATTCTCTTCATTGGCCGCCTCCACATCCAGATGATAGAGCACATCAAGAAAAGCCGGGATGAAGCTACCCGGTCCTTCGCTACGCTCTGCCGCGGCCTGTCCAGCCAGTTTCATCCAGCAGCAGGCCGAAGCGACATTGTCCAGCGCGGCGCCCGGTAACGCGCAACTGGCGGCGACGACCGCCGACAACGCGCAGCCGGTGCCTACAATGCGAGTCATTAACGGATCGCCGCCGGGAATGCTCAGCGTGCGCTGACCGTTAGTGACGTAATCTACCTCTCCGGTAACCACAACGATGCAGTCTATCTGACGCGCCAGCGCCTGCGCCGCAGGCAGTGCAGCCAACGCCGCCTCGGTGGTATCTACGCCGCGTCCGCCCAGCGCCATGCCGGATAACGCCAGGATTTCCGAGGCGTTGCCGCGTATTGCCGCCGGGCGCAGGGACAAGAGATCCAGGCAAAATCGCCGACGAAATTCCAGCGCGCCTACTGCGACAGGATCAAGCGTCCACGGCGTTTTGGCATCATAAGCGCTTTCTACCGCCGCACGCATCGCGTCAGCGCGTGAGGCGGTTAAGGTTCCGACATTAACCAGCAAGGCGTTGGCGATGGCGGCAAACGGTCTGGCCTCGACAGGATCAATCACCATGGCGGGTGAAGCGCCCAGCGCCAGCAGCGTATTGGCGGTAAACGTTTGTACGACGTCATTTGTCATACAGTGCGTAAGCGGGGAGAGCGCGCGAAAGTGTTTTAACGTATGCGCCGCAAGCGTGCGGCAGTGCAGGTCAGGCTGCATGGTTCAGCTCCTGCCCGCGTGAAGAAGGGACACGAGCAGTGTCAGACTTCCCTACGCTGGCATTATCCAGATCAGGTGGTACGGGTATTTCTCAGCCTTCACAAAGAAGGGCACCCCGAGTCGTCAAGCCCCGCCGTGTTAAGCGGGGTTTCGCTATTAAGCATACTGTCTGCGCCAGACAATGTAAATTTACAGCCAGCCGCGGACGATAATTTCAGCGTTATCAGATAGTTCTCAAAACCTATTCGGTTCTGGCAAACTTGCTGGCGGATATGTTGCTGCACGACGCTTTCGTTTACACTTTTTACGAAAAGGGGCGTGAGATAACAAAATAGCGCTTGTCAGATACGCCACCAGCAGAAATGATACACACGATGTTAACTGACCCGCATATGTGGAGGGTAAAAGTATGAAAAGTAAGTTGCTGCCTTGCGCGCTGTTGCTTGCAACCAGTTTTGCATGGGCCGCCCCCGCGACAACGGGCATTGATCAATATGAGTTAAAAAGCTTTATCGCCGACTTCACCCACTTCAAGCCCGGCGATACCGTTCCGCAGATGTACCGCACCGATGAGTATAATATTAAACAGTGGAAATTACGTAATCTGCCCGCGCCAGATGCCGGTACTCACTGGACCTATATGGGCGGCGCGTATGTACTGATTAACGATACCGATGGAAAAATCATCAAAGCCTACGATGGCGAGATTTTTTATCATCGATAAAAAAAGCCCCCTCATCCAGAGGGGGAAATACAGCCCCATGTTACTTTTTTATTAGCCCTTAATCACTCTATCTCCTTCAAACTGCCTTTTTGTTGACTGCCTTCACTACCCGATTCGCTCTGGATCTCGCCCTTTTGAAACTACCGCATACCACATTAAAATTTATTGCAGAAAGATTGTCACCCCGGTCACTTATTATTGTAAGTGACCGGGAACTCATTCACCTATCGCGCCATATATCTTAAATGTTTTTCGTATATATTAATCGTATTTCACATAGATCAGCGCAGTCGCTTTTAGATCGCCTGGCTTTATATTGTCTCGGTCATAAACATAATAGCTGGCGATAATAGGAATTGTTATCATATCACTGTTTAGCGGCGTGCCTACTTGATCCACTTTCCATAACGTTGAAGCATTACCCTGCGCTGCTGTATTTGAAATATTCACCGTTTTCCCACCGCTCTCCAGTATAAATCCGACGCCATTATTCACAGCACCGCGCAGCACAGAATAGCTATCTGGTATTAAATCACTGCTGGAGAGATAAACCGTCATTTTACGCGATGTTTGTTTAGCATTACCAAAAAGATTATCACACTGGAGACGAATATTATCCGCAGTATTTTTGTTGCTGACCTTGCCTGTGTTATATAATTCAGAAAGCGCAATATTCGGTAGCGTGATCGTCAGATCTTCAGGTTTGCAGGTTGTCTGCTTGCGATCGTAGGACACAAACAGATCAAATGAATATAACCCTGCACCTCTAAGATAACTATTATAATCTGCGGCACAGGCATTCCAGCCTCTGCCTGCTAGCAGGCACCCTAAAAACCGCCAACCAGCCGTCCACTGAGTTGCAGAAGAAGCGCTTGTTATTGATACCACCCCGTTGATTAGGACACTGTTCCCACTACCGGCAGAAATATTTACATTCGCACCAGAGGAAGCAGGTTCAACCGTTACCGTATAGCCCGTTGTAAACGGCATTGTGAGAGTATTATTATCTGCCCAGGAGATTTTTAACTTCAGTTTTACTGTATCATTGTATAATCCCACGATGATATCGGAAGGATCCATACGCGTTATCTTATAAGTCCCTGTACAAGTTGTATCGTTAAAATTGTGGCTATAAGTTGCGGACTGATTAGGGTTAATCGTAAAATCCTCACGAATAATTAAATTATCCTGATAAGTAATTTCTCCCGTACAGGCTGCGTATGTTTCAGGTAATATCAATATCATCACGATAAAAAGAAAGAATTTCATTTCACCACCTCACCACTACCGACAAATATAAACTTTACTTTCATCAACCGTTTTACCAAAGGTGATTGAACATGAAAGCCCCTGCTCTTTATCTACTGGTACACTGACTTCCGGCGGAATATCATTCGTTCGAATAAATAACTGGCTACCCTGTCCAACAATGCCCACATTATGACCATGATGATCTACTACATCATAACCAAAAATAAGAGGCGAGCCATCAGGACGCTGCGCTTTAATAAACCATGGTTTACGCTGGTCGGTATCAAAATTCACTAGCACGACGGCCCCTCGGTATGGGGCGGCAACTTTACGGTTACCGCGTAATTCCGTTTCACTGCTACTTTGCGACACATCAAGCATAAGATGGTTTTCGCGATATGGCGTAAGGTTGTCATAAACCACCGTTCCTTTTTTATTGGTAGTCCGATATTTTTGGCCGTTAACGTAGGCACCTTCAAGTCCCGGAGCCTGCATAATCGCAAAGGTATCTGAAAGCCGGCTGGATAAATTCAACCCGCCACTCCAGGCTACAACCCCACCGGAAATACTTCCGCCGGTCTGAGTATAATTGGACGACTGGCTGTAACTACCATTAAGCGTTGCAACGGGCGTATTCCAGGTTAAATTCGTCCCCGCCGTGGTTTCGCTATCCTGTCGCTGATGGCTAAGATTCACGCCGTAATTAAATTGATCGCGACTGCCAGCCGTACCGGTTAACCCAATATTGTTTGAGGTAAAACCGTCATCATCAAACGTTGTCGAATTCGACACATTCAGATGACGCCGCGGAGTAGTAATACCATCCCCCCAGTCAAAAGGAATTGAGATAAACAGGTTAAAACGTTTATCTTCATTATGATCTTCGTCATACGTCTGACTGGCGGATAATGTATAATTAATCTTCTGGAACGTATTGGAATAGCTTATTTGATAATCTTTACTGGTGCCGCTACGTCCCCAGTAATCACGCCATAATGCACTCAGTGATACCGCGCCCCATCCTTCCGGTAACGATTGGCTCACATTAGCTGAAAACGTATTTTTACGCCCAAAATCGTTTTGATAATAATCAGCAATATCGTACGCGTCGTTCTTATCTCGACGATAGTTATTTTTATTATTAGCCCAGACATGATCGTTAAATGTACGGTAATCCTGTGTTGAATACCGATACGCAGCCAGACCAAAACGGGTTAATGTTTGGGTCAGGTATTTATTATAAGCAATCTGATAACTCTGGCCATCAAATACATCGCCATTATCCTGTTTACTGTGCGATCGCGTGGCATCAAGCGAAATAGCGCCAATTCGGGTGTTCCACCCCGTGCCGAGGGTAAACGCATTATAATGGTTCGATAGCATCGTACCACCATAAAGCGTCAACAGGTTATTAAGACCATACTGATAACTGATTTGTGTAAAATCGGCCTGATTATCGGCGCCTTCAATATGACTACGGCCAGCGGAAAAATCATATTTAGAGACGCCGGGCTGCAACATGTTCGGTACGGAAGCGTAAGGCACCAGCCAGGTATTTATCGAACCATCCGCCTCACGTACGGTGACATCAAGATCCGCGCCACCGCCCGCGAGTTGCAGATCCGCAATGGAAAAGGGACCAGGAGGAACCTCTTTCTTATAAACAATGAATCCGTTCTGTTCGATAGTTACCAAAGCGTTAGTCTGTGCAATCCCCTGCACCAACGGCGTAAAATTCTGTTTCGAGTTTGGCAACATTTGCATATCGCGGAACAGACGAACACCGGTAAACCTCACGGAATCGAAAACATCTGACGAGGTATACTGATCCCCGGCGCGTAATGTGCCGAGAAGCTCAGCGATACCGCGCTCCAGATACAATGTGTTGCTTTTCCACTCACCGCTGCTGCCATCGGTTTTATTAAATGTGGTATCCGCATGCGCCTGCCAGCCCAACAGATTGAAACCGCTATTGAACCGAACGTAAGTACTTTTACTATTGCCAGAATTCTTATAGTCGCTGTAATACTGGCTGGCATAGTAAGAAGTATAAAATGCATTGATGCCGCGATCCCAGTTTTCAGGCAATACATAACCCGCCTCGACCTCATTTACATAGGCCTGGGGAACGCTCAAATCCAGCCGAAAAACACCAATATTAAAAGTATAGCCTCCGCTTCTCACGACATCTTTTAGTGCAATACAATTCAGTGTTCCCTGCGGTTTCAAACCATCGCTTATCACACCAATATTTTTCAACAATTCAGTGGAAATACATGTGCTACCGGGATCATCGGCAACAATGATATCGTATTTACCTCGCCATTGATTGTTGACATAAATATCCAAATCATACTGTCCCGGAATCGGCTTATTCTCATCTATATGGAAATTTGTTATTTTTTGGTCTTTCATTCCCCCCATCATAAAATGGGTATCAAACGTTTCCGTTGCGACAGCCTGCGTTTGCCAGGTAAACAGAGTCAATAAAACAAGCGAAGCGATGGGTGTCATCCTTGGCATGATGAACTCCTGTTTATTTTACATTGATTTTGCTACTAATATAGTTACCATTATCATCAATAATCGTTACTTCATACTGGCTTGTTGACGCGTATTTCATGTTAATATTTTGCGTCGATAGCGGTGGTAGCATGATAGTTTGATCATTAATCTTAGTATTTCCTGATTTTACATCCGTCACGGTAATCCAGTTTGCAGTATCATTTTTCATCATGACAGTTTTATTACTGCGAAATAAACCAATCCGCTGAAAACTGTCTTTGGTTACGGCGGCAATTCGGCTGGGGCGCCATATTAATTTTATTCGATTCTGCATTGCGAATTTAAGCACATTTTTACCGGCATTTTCCTGGCTGTTTGGTGGAATATCAAGCACATTCAGATAGAACAGACTTTCTTTGTTATCCGGTAAGTTATTAGGCATTTTCTTGATTTTGATCTGCTGACCAGACTCAGCGGCAACGCGCGCCACTGGCGGCGTCAGCATAAATGGCACCTGAATTTTTTCTGGCGGTAATGAAGTGTTACCGTCATCTATCCAGGACTGTACCAGCGAAGCTTGCTCGCCCTGATTCACCAATTGTACAACGACTTCTTTCTTCTCTGCCGGGTAAATCACACGCGTACCATAAATAACAATACCAGCATGGGCAGGCAAAATTATGGCAGATAACAATACTGCAGATAATATTTTCATATTTACACGGCCTTGCTTATAAAAAACCGGCGACGAACGCCGCCGGTTGAATAAATTAGTCAGTAACAACCGTTAAAGTCAGTGTTGAGCTAACATCACCAGAAGCAACATCACCGTCTAAACGCGCATAGCGTGCTAAAAAAGTCAGGTCGTATTCACCGGTGCTATTTGGATCTAGTGTTACCCCTGTCTGTGGATCAATCTGATTATCCGTACTTCCGTAGTAAACCGCAAAGCCGACACCTTTGGCAGACCCGTTATTAAATGTGATATCGTTGCTGTCAAATTGCGTTGAAGAGAAGGTAATACGCGGCGCTACATCCGGTTGACATTTTATTTTCAACGGCATCTGGGTTTGATTAGTTACTGCATCATAAATCTGACCCGGGTTTAAATTAATTACTTTATCCGCACCAATTTCATTCAGTCTAATTTCAGCGGTGTTCGTATCCACAAATTGACAGGTAGTACCAACCACCTTTCCGTTAATATTCAGAACGCCTGAATCATACTCTTCAGCAGCAAAAACTCCAGCGCTCATAAATACAGCAGACAATACAGAAGCAGCAATAAGTGAACGTTTCATAATCTCTTCCTTAATGAAGTAATTTCTATTTGTTAAGAGTTATTAACCCTTGCGAAGAAAATTCTCATAGACGGGAAGTTACCGCAATGTAAACACGATGTTTTATTGATTTAAAGCAATTTACAGATTGCAATATAATTGCAACAAATAATCATGACTTATCATTATTTTGTAAACTTATTAATTTCCGAAATTTACTGTCCTTATACATAAGCAAAGCAAATAAAAAAGCCCATATCATTTATATCAATGATATGGGCCTGCGGAATTAATAAGAATTAGAGCCTATCCCACCAGGCGTTATTGGTGCAGCCAGTTTGGACACGGACAGCGCGCAAAAACCGGAGCGTACACGTAGTACGTGAGGTTTGACTCGCTACGCTCGCCCTTCGGGCCGCCGCAAGCGGCGTTCAAAACGCTAACGCGTTTTGGCGAGCACTGCCCAGGACCACAATGGCAAGTAAAATAGCCCTAATGGGATAGGCTCTTAGTCGTAATGATTAACAATAATCTGTCGGGTGCTATCACCAGGCACCGCGTATAGCTGCGTTGTCACACCTCTCATCGGCGTAACGGCGGGTGTTTGCAGCGTTGAAACGTGGATAGTGTTGCCGCAACGCTGCTGTAACTGTGCGTTTACCACTTCTGTACTGCACGTTGGCGCGGTCACTTTTCCACTGATGGTTAATGTTGCGGTATCGGAGGCAAAAACGGGTATGCTTATTCCATAAGCCGAAACTATAATTCCCATCAGCAAATATTTTTTCATCGTGAGCAATTGTTCCTCTGGTGAACGTCAAACAGTATGCAGGCTATCCTGATGAGCAGTATGAACGTATCGATACCTTAAAACCAATTGAAAAAATAAATCAGTAGGATAGGTATGATCAATTCAAATAATGTTTTTGCCGATTATTTCAGATAAACGCCTGTCTGTTTAAGCAAGAATTAACAATGCGGGGGCTATTATTTTATTAATACATTCACCACATCAATATATATTAATGCAGTGAATGTCATATTCTCTTTGGAATACGTCAGGAGGATTACACCGCGCGGAAGGCGATTTCACCCGGAATCACTTCACCCTGCCAGTAAAGCTGTGCCGCAACGCGATCGGCCAGTTCGCGATAGATCGCGGTAAACTCGCTCTCCGGACGGCTAACCACCGTCGGCGTACCGCGATCGAGATCTTCGCGCAGACTAATATGCAGCGGCATCTGACCCAGAAGCTGAGTATGGTATTTTTCCGCCAGCTTCTGCGCGCCGCCCGTGCCGAAGATCGGTTCGTGATGGCCGCAGTTGCTACAAATATGCATACTCATATTTTCCACAATGCCGAGCACCGGCACTTCCACCTTCTCGAACATCACGATACCTTTTTTGGCGTCGATTAGCGCGATATCCTGCGGCGTAGTCACCACCACCGCGCCGGTAACAGGAATGTTCTGCGCCAGCGTTAGCTGAATATCCCCGGTTCCCGGCGGCATATCCAGTACCAGATAATCCAGATCCGGCCACAGCGTCTCCTGTAACATCTGCATCAGCGCCTTACTGGCCATTGGGCCGCGCCATACCATCGCGTTATCGTCAGTCACCAGATAACCGATCGAGTTGGTCGCCAGGCCGTGAGACATAATCGGCGCCATATGCGTACCGTCTGGCGATGTCGGGCGCTGATCTTCTGCGCCAAGCATGGTTGGGATCGACGGACCGTAAATATCGGCATCGAGAATCCCAACCTTTGCGCCTTCAGCCGCTAACGCCAGCGCCAGGTTAACGGCGGTGGACGATTTACCCACCCCGCCTTTACCGGAGCTCACGGCAATGATGTTTTTCACGCCATTAATGCCAGGCTGATTTTTGACGCGTTTCAGCGTCGCAATGTTGTACGACAGTTTCCAGTCGATCGCTTTTGCGCCTGTAATACGTAACAGATCGGCGCTGCATTGCTCTTTTAAAACCTCAAACGCGCTGTTCCAGACGAACGGCATGACCAGCTCAACGTGCAGCGTATCATCCATCCAGGCGACGTGGTGCAACGCCTTAAGCGTGGTGAGGTTATGCTTCAGGGTTGGGTGCTGAAAATTCGCCAGCGTCCCGGCGACCATCGCTCGCAGGGTATCTGGTGACTTGGCCTGGGATTGTTCGTTCATCCCGACTCCTTTTGTAGTTCTGAAAAGTACGATTGTAACTTTGTAGTTTACTCCAGCGGTAACAATTATTCATTTACGGATAAATGCCCTTATCGCTTGGCGCAGTAATTACCATTTTGGTACTATCAAAGCCCTTTTTTACAACAGAAGAAGTAATACCCACTATGACTCAAGTCGCGAAGAAAATTCTGGTAACGTGCGCGCTGCCGTACGCCAACGGCTCTATCCACCTCGGCCATATGCTGGAGCACATCCAGGCTGATGTCTGGGTCCGTTACCAGCGAATGCGCGGCCATGAGGTTAACTTCATCTGTGCCGATGACGCTCATGGCACGCCGATCATGCTGAAAGCGCAGCAGCTTGGTATTACGCCGGAGCAAATGATCGGTGAAATGAGCCAGGAGCACCAGACCGATTTCGCCGGTTTTAATATTAGCTATGACAACTACCACTCAACGCACAGCGACGAGAACCGTGAGTTGTCTGAGCTGATTTACACGCGCCTGAAGGAGAACGGTTTTATTAAGAACCGCACTATCTCTCAACTCTACGATCCGGAAAAAGGCATGTTCCTGCCGGACCGATTTGTGAAAGGCACCTGCCCGAAATGTAAATCCGCGGACCAGTACGGCGATAACTGTGAAGTCTGCGGCGCAACTTACAGCCCGACCGAACTTATCGAGCCGAAATCCGTGGTGTCCGGCGCGACGCCGGTAATGCGTGACTCCGAGCACTTTTTCTTTGACCTGCCGTCATTCAGCGAAATGCTGCAGGCGTGGACCCGCAGCGGAGCGCTGCAGGAGCAGGTGGCGAACAAAATGCAGGAGTGGTTTGAATCCGGCCTGCAACAGTGGGACATTTCCCGCGACGCGCCGTATTTTGGTTTCGAAATCCCGAACGCGCCGGGCAAATATTTCTACGTCTGGCTGGACGCGCCGATTGGCTATATGGGTTCCTTCAAAAATCTGTGTGATAAGCGCGGCGACACGACCAGTTTTGATGAGTACTGGAAAAAAGACTCCGACGCCGAGCTGTACCACTTTATCGGCAAAGACATCGTCTATTTCCACAGCCTGTTCTGGCCTGCCATGCTGGAAGGCAGCCACTTCCGTAAGCCGACCAACCTGTTCGTTCACGGTTACGTGACGGTGAACGGCGCGAAGATGTCTAAGTCGCGCGGCACCTTTATTAAGGCCAGCACCTGGCTGAAACACTTTGACGCCGACAGCCTGCGCTACTACTACACCGCGAAGCTTTCTTCACGCATTGATGACATCGACCTGAACCTGGAAGACTTTGTCCAGCGCGTCAATGCCGATATCGTCAATAAAGTAGTCAACCTGGCCTCGCGTAACGCCGGTTTTATCAATAAGCGTTTCGACGGCGTGCTGGCAACTGAACTGGCCGATCCGCAATTGTATAAAACCTTTACTGACGCCGCTGCGGTGATTGGCGAAGCATGGGAAAGCCGTGAATTCGGCAAAGCTATCCGTGAGATTATGGCGCTGGCCGACGTCGCTAACCGTTATGTTGACGAGCAGGCTCCGTGGGTGGTGGCTAAACAGGAAGGCCGCGACGCGGACCTGCAGGCCATTTGCTCAATGGGCATCAACCTGTTCCGCGTGCTGATGACGTATCTGAAACCGGTACTGCCGACGCTTTCTGAACGCGTTGAAGCCTTCCTGAACAGCGAACTGAACTGGGATGCTATCGAACAGCCGCTGCTCGGTCACAAGGTCAACACCTTTAAGGCGCTCTACAATCGCATCGACATGAAGCAAGTTGAAGCGCTGGTTGAAGCGTCTAAAGAAGAGGTGAAAGCCGCAGCCGCGCCGGTTACCGGCCCGTTAGCCGACTTCCCGATTCAGGAAACCATCACCTTTGACGATTTCGCCAAAATTGACCTGCGCGTAGCATTGATTGAAAACGCTGAGTTCGTAGACGGTTCTGACAAATTGCTGCGCCTGACGCTGGATCTGGGCGGCGAGAAGCGTAACGTCTTCTCCGGCATTCGTTCCGCCTACCCGGACCCGCAGGCGCTGATTGGCCGCCAGACGGTAATGGTCGCCAACCTCGCGCCGCGCAAAATGCGCTTTGGCGTCTCCGAGGGAATGGTGATGGCCGCCGGCCCTGGCGGGAAAGATATCTTCCTGTTAAGCCCTGATGACGGCGCGAAGCCTGGCCAGCAGGTGAAATAAGCAACAAGCCGGAGCATGCTCCGGCTTTTTTAACCGCTTAATCCTGACTGGCATACCGCCTCCTCCGCGCGTTTTAACTTTTTCCTTAATAAGCAATAGCGCTAAGACTCCATATCCGGACTGCTAAATAACGGCTAAAAGTCATATTCTATCCCTCCCTGATACATTGCTATTACTGGGTTAAATTAATTCATTGAAATTATTTTAAAAGCCCAATCATTATATAAAATGGAGTTTTAGATGAAAATTTCTGGCAAGTTATTGTCCGCGGCTTTGGCTTCCGTACTGGTGTTCTCTCTTGCTGGCTGTGGCGATAAAGAAGAATCAAAGACCTTTAACGCAAACCTGGCGGGGACAGAAATTTCAATTACTTACACCTATAAAGGTGACAAAATCATTAAGCAGACGTCTGAAAGTAAAATCAGCTATGCCACGGTAGGCGCTAAAACGAAAGAAGATGCCGCCAAAATTCTCGATCCGCTGAGCGCGAAATATAAAAATATCGCCGGAGTGGAAGAAAAATTAACCTATGAAGATACCTATGCCCAGGAAAACGTCTCTGTGGATATGGAAAAAGTGGACTTTAAAGCGTTACAGGGAATCTCTGGGACAATGGTGTCCGGCGATACCAGCAAAGGTATCAGCATGAAACAAACCCAGACGCTGCTGGAAGCCGCTGGTTTTAAAGAAGCGAAATAACTGGCAGGCATAATGTATTGCCTCGACTGATAAAGTCGCTCAGGGCGCTGCTTCGGCAGCGTCTTTTCTTTATGAATTCCGAAAAAAGACAGCCTCGCTGTAAGTCCCCTCGCCAAAACCTATAATAATGGGTTTTCCCGGTCAGGCAGGACGCTGCCGGGAACAATACCGCAGAATTAATTACTTCGCCGTGTGTTCACGGGCCGCCAGACCGCGCAGAAAATAACGCATAAACTGATCGCCGCATTCGCGGAAGTTCTTATGATCCGGCGCACGCATCATCGCGGTGATCTCTGGCATCGAGACACGAAACAACTGATCGGTAAGTATCGCCAGGATATCATCTGTTTTTAGCGAAAAGGCAATACGTAGCTTTTTCAGCACAATATTGTTGTTGATACGACGTTCCGCCGTCAATGCAGGCGCCGCCTCATCTTTGCCGCGTTTTTCATAAATGAGGCCATTGAGAAATGAGGACAACACGATATCCGGGCAACGCTGAAACCCCTCTTCCTCTTCTTTGCGCAACCAGATTGCAATCTGCTCCGGCGTAGCATCAACGTTACCCAGCGCCAGGATACGCGCCAGATCGGTATTATTAGCTTTTAAAATGTAGCGCACGCTACGCAGAATATCGTTACTCAGCATGAGGCCTTCGGTCGTTTCTATGGCAAAACGATATTCTAACAGTCTTTTACAGGCCAATCGCCTCTTTTAAACTTTTCAGATAGCGACGGCTTACCGGCACCGTCAGGCCGTTGCGTAAAATCAGCTCTGCCTGCCCATTATCCTCCAGCCGAATTTCCTGCAAATGGGCCATATTCACCAGAAACTGACGATGACAACGCAGTAGCGGCGTCCGGCTTTCCAGCGTGCGCAGCGTCAGCTCGGTAAACCCCTCTTTCCCTTCACTGCTGGTCACATAAACGCCGCTCATACGGCTACTGACAAAGGCGACATCATCCATTTGCAACAAATAGATCCGGCTGTGTCCGGTACAGGGAATAAATTTAAGCGCCTGCTGGTTTTCCGGCAATAACGAAACATCCTGTTTACTGCGCTCCTGACGCAGACGATGTAACGTTTTTTCCAACCGTTTCTCCTCTATCGGCTTGAGCAGATAATCAAAAGCGTGCTCTTCAAAGGCTTTGATGGCGTATTCGTCAAACGCGGTTAAAAAAACGATATACGGGCGGTGTTCCGGGTCAAGCATTCCTACCATCTCCAGTCCACTGATACGCGGCATCTGAATATCCAGAAACAGCACATCAGGCCGCAGCTTATGTACCGCGCCAATCGCTTCTACCGCGTTCGCGCACTCTCCCACAATCTCAATGTCATCCTGCCCCTGGAGCAAAATCCGCAGATTTTCCCGCGCTAACGGCTCATCATCCACAATCAGCACTTTAATCATGCGTCCTCCTCCAGTGGAAGTCGTAATGTAATTCGGGTAAAACAGTCCGGCTCGCAGGCCACGCTAATACCATAATCATCGCCAAAGTGTTCGCGCAGACGTTTATCCACCAGACTCATCCCCAGCCCGCTACTGCCGGCGGAAGGCTGATACAGTCCCGCATTATCTTCAATATCTAACATCAAATACTGCCCTTCGCGCCGGGCGCGAATAGCGACGTTGCCGGTATCAAGCAGTTGCGACGTGCCATGTTTAATGGCGTTCTCAACAATCGGCTGTAATGTAAACGCAGGCAATTTCTGACGTGAAAGCGTCGATGGAACATCAAGCTGTACCTGCAGACGCGACTGAAAACGCGCTTTTTCAATTTGCAGATAAGCGTTCACGTGTTCAATTTCATCCGCCAGCGTGACGATTTCCGACGGGCGCTTTAAATTTTTGCGAAAAAAGGTCGACAAGTATTGCACCAGTTGGCTGGCCTGTTCGCTGTCGTGGCGAATCACCGCTTTAATGGTATTGAGCGCATTAAACAGAAAATGCGGATTCACCTGCGCGTGCAACAGCTTGATCTCTGACTGCGTCAGCAACGCCTTCTGCCGTTCATACTGCCCGGCCAGGATCTGCGCGGATAAAAGCTGCGCAATACCCTCTCCCAGGGTACGGTTAATTGAGCTGAACAGCCGGTTTTTCGCTTCGTACAATTTAATGGTGCCCATGACTCGCTGATTTTCGCCACGCAGCGGGATCACCAGCGTCGAGCCGAGTTTACACTGCGGGTGTAGCGAACAACGATACGGCACTTCGTTGCCATCGGCATAAACCACCTCTCCGGTTTCAATTGCTTTCAGCGTATAACCTGATGAAATGGGTTTGCCCGGTAGATGGTGATCGTCGCCAATACCGGTAAAAGCCAGCAGTTTTTCACGATCGGTGATGGCGACGGCGCCAATATCCAGCTCCTGATATAACACCTGCGCCACCTTCATACTGTTCACTTCGTTAAATCCCTGACGCAGAATCCCCTCCGTTGACGCGGCGACCTTCAGCGCGGTAGCAGAAAATGCCGAAGTATATTTTTCGAACATGGCGCGCTTATCGAGCAAAATACGCATGAACAGCGCGGCGCCAACGGTATTCGTCACCATCATCGGCGCGGCAATATTACTGACCAGATGCAGGGCATCGTCAAACGGCCTGGCTATCAGTAAAATGATCAGCATCTGCACCAGTTCGGCAACACACGTAATTGCTCCCGCCGTCAGCGGGCTAAACACTTTGTCCGGGCGTCCGCGACGTATGAGAACGCTGTGTACCAACCCGCCCAGCAGCCCTTCGACGATGGTGGAAATCATACAGCTCAGCGCCGTCATGCCGCCCATAGAATACCGATGTAACCCACCGGTCAGACCGACCAGCCCGCCGACGACCGGCCCGCCGAGTAGGCCACCCATCACCGCGCCAATCGCGCGGGTATTGGCAATCGAATCTTCGATATGCAGCCCAAAATAAGTGCCCATAATGCAGAAGATAGAAAACGTGACGTAACACAGAAACTTGTGCGGCAGACGAACCGTGACCTGCATAAGCGGGATGAACAGGCGCGTTTTACTCATTAGCCACGCAATGACCAAAAACACGCACATCTGCTGAAGCAGCAGCAACACCAGATTAAACTCGTACATACCCGCAAACCACACTTCAATTAAAAGCGCGTAACATACATTGAGTACGATTAACTTTCTTTGAACTGTTGCATAAAAATATGAATTCGTGAATACGATCACTTAAACGCCGCGCCGCAACCCGCTACTTCGCGTTTTAATGCATAAAAAACAGGCAAAACTTCCTGGTTCGTAAAAGAGCGTCTAAAGTTAAACCGGGACCTCGCGAGCAAGGGTGAAACGATGGCGCTTTACACAATTGGTGAAGTGGCTTTGCTTTGTGATATCAATCCTGTCACGTTGCGCGCGTGGCAGAGACGTTATGGACTTTTAAAACCACAGCGAACGGATGGCGGTCATCGTCTGTTTAACGATGCCGATATTGACAGAATCCGCGAAATCAAGCGCTGGATAGATAACGGCGTCCAGGTCAGCAAAGTCAAAGTGCTGCTCAGTAGCGACAGTAGCGAACAACCTAACGGCTGGCGCGAACAGCAGGAGATCCTGCTGCACTACCTGCAAAGCAGTAATCTGCACAGTTTACGGTTATGGGTCAAAGAACGCGGTCAGGATTATCCAGCCCAAACATTGACCACTAACCTGTTCGTCCCACTGCGGCGACGATTACAGTGCCAACAACCCGCCCTTCAGGCGCTGCTCGGCATTCTTGACGGTATCCTGATCAACTATATTGCGCTCTGCCTGGCGTCTGCGCGTAAGAAACAGGGAAAAGATGCACTGGTGATCGGCTGGAATATCCATGATACCACCCGCCTGTGGCTGGAAGGTTGGGTCGCCAGCCAACAGGGATGGCGAATCGACGTGCTGGCGCACTCGCTTAGCCAGTTCCGCCCGGAACTGTTTGACGGCAAGACGTTACTGGTATGGTGCGGAGAAAACCAGACGCTGGCGCAGCAGCAGCAACTCCTGGCATGGCGCGCCCAGGGACGCGACATTCATCCCCTTGGCGTTTAAACAGCAGCTAACAAATTCGCTTTAATGTATACTCCTTTTATTAACATAAGGAGTACATAATGCGCGTAGCGAAAATCGGGGTGATCGCCCTTTTCCTGCTGATGGCTATTGGCGGTATCGGCGGCGTGATGCTGGCAGGTTACAGTTTTATTTTGCGTGCCGGGTAAGCGCGCGCGTCAGCCTTTCAAACAGGCGATCGATAATGATCGCCGCCAGCGCCACCAGCAGCGCCCCCTGGATAACATAGGCCGTATTAAAGCCGCTAAGCCCGATAATGATCGGCGTGCCTAACGTACTGGCCCCCACCGTTGAAGCGATGGTCGCCGTACCAATATTAATAATCACCGAGGTTCGGATGCCCGCCAGAATCACCGGCGCGGCCAGCGGCAGCTCAACCTGATACAACTGTTGGCGACGGCTCATTCCCATACCGCTGGCAACGCTCATTACGCTGGCAGGCACCGCGCCCAGCCCGGCCAGGGTCGCCTGCAGGATGGGCAACACCCCATACAGGATCAAGGCGATAATGGCCGGTTGCTGACCAAAACCCATGACGGGTACCGCGATCGCCAGTACCGCCACCGGGGGAAAGGTCTGCCCGACGGCGGCGATAGTCTCCACCAGGGGGCGAAACTCTTTCCCACTTTCTCGCGTGACCGCAATCCCTGCGCCGACGCCCACCACGACGGCAAACAAACTTGAGATGCCCACCAACCAGAAATGGGCGAGCGCGAGGGCGGCAAAACTCTCCTGTTGGTAGACCGGGCGCGGTAAATCGGGAAACAGCGCGGCGAAGAACGGCTGGCTATAAGGCAATCCAAACAGCAGAAGCAAGAACAGAGCAATAAGCCAGAGAAGTGGATCACACAGTCGTTTCACGGGGAGACGTCTCCGAAAGCAGATCGCGGAAATGGAGCGTACCGCAGGGCTCGCCCTGCTGATTCGCCACCGGCAGGACGTCGCACCGGCGGGCGACAAACATCGATAGCGCATCGCGTAACGTCATCTCTTCCACCAGCGCGTCGCCGCTGAGCTGTTCATGCCGGCGTACATAATCGCCTACGCTACGTAACGAAAGCAGCCTTACGCCCAGCTCGCTGCGGCCAAAAAACGCCTGCACGAAATCATTTTCCGGCGAGGTCAGCATAGAAAGCGGCGATCCCTGTTGGATAACGTGGCCCCCGTCCATCAGCACCAGATGGTCGGCGAGGCGTAGCGCCTCGTCGATGTCGTGCGTCACCAGTACGATGGTGCGCCCCAGTAGCTGATGAATGCGGGTCATCTCCTGCTGCAATGCGCCGCGCGTTACCGGATCAAGCGCGCCGAAAGGCTCGTCCATCAGCAATACCTGCGGATCGGCAGCCAGCGCCCGCGCAACGCCGACCCGCTGCTGTTGCCCGCCGGAAAGCTGATGCGGATAGCGATCGCGCAGCGCGCTTTCCAGACCCAATAATGCCATCAGTTCATCAATACGATCGTTAATCCGCGCACGCGACCACTTTTGTAGTTGCGGTACGGTGGCGATATTTTGCGCCACCGTCCAGTGGGGAAAAAGACCGATAGACTGAATGGCATAGCCCATGCGACGGCGCAGTTCAAGCACCGGCAGGCTGCGGATCTCTTCCCCGGCAAAACGGATCGTTCCGCTATCATGCTCTACCAGCCGGTTAATCATCTTCAGAGTGGTCGATTTTCCCGAACCGGAGGTGCCAATTAACACCGAAAAGCTGCCTTCGCTAAAGTGCAAATTGAGGTCGCTAACAGCCTGTTGATCGCCGAAGGTTTTACTGACATGGTTAAATTCAATCATCGGTTGCTCCCTTCAAAAACGCGATCCATAAATCAAACAGCGCGTCGATCACTACCGCCAGCGCAATCACCGGAATGACGCCCAACAGAACTAAATCAATGGCGCTGCTCAATAGCCCCTGAAACACCAGCGCGCCGAAACCTCCCGCGCCAATCAGCGCGGCGACGACGGCCATTCCCACTGTCTGGACCATTACTACCCGCAGGCTACGTAAAAAAACTGGCAGCGCCAGCGGCAGTTGCACATGCCTGAAGCGCTGGCCGCTACTCATTCCCATTGCTCTTGCGCTCTCCAGCACATCGCGCGGCACCTGATTGAGCCCGGCGACCACACCGCGCACCAGCGGCAATAACGCATAGAGCACCAGCGCTATCAGCGCAGGCGTCATGCCGGTTCCCGCGACGCCGAATGCGGCAAGCCACGGAAACTGTTTCACCAGTCCGGCCAACGGCGCAATCAGCAGGCCAAACAGCGCGACGGAAGGGATAGTCTGGATCACATTCAGCACGGTAAACACCGGCCCCTGGCGTGAGGCGGAAAAATAACACCAGACGCCCAACGGTAGTCCGATCGCCAGCGCCGGCAGCACCGTGCCTGCCAGTAACATCAAATGTTGCACCAGCGCGGCATCGAAAACATCCTGGCGGTTGGTATACTCTTTCAGAAGCGAGAGGTTGTCGAACGTGCCTGAAAACAGCAGCGCCAGCGGGACAATGACAATTTGCGCGTGCAGCAACCAGCGCCACAGCGGCCCAGTGGTAATACGGCGGATCGCATCGCTACAGGCCAGCAGCATCAGACCGAGGCCCAGCCACAATCCACTTCCCAGACTGGTACGCGCCAGCGGACTGCCCTCCTGCGCCAACTGGGTCGCCGCCCTGCCGACTCCCCACAGCATGACAATAAAGAGCGTCTGCGCCATCATCAGCGTCAGTACGCTACCGCGTTTACCGGGTACAAAGCACAACGTAAACAGCGCGCATCCCGCGCCAGTCAGCATCCAGATGGTCGCCGGCCAGATCTCCCATAACTGGCGCCCCTCGCCGCTCACCAGACGATTCGGGGCGTAATTAATGAAAGGCAGCGCGACAGCAAGCAAGGTCAGAACAACCAACAGCAACAGCACACGATTAACCGTGATTTTTTTGGCAGCATCACTCACAGATTACTTCACCCACCCTTTTTGTCGGAGGTAATCTGCGGCGACTTTTTTCGCATCCAGCCCTTCTACGGCGATTCTGGCGTTCAACTGTTGCAGCGTTTTCTCATCAAGGCTGGCGAAAACGGGCTGCAGCCAGTCGGCTATCTGCGGATAGGCCTGTAACACCGATTCACGCACTACCGGCGCGGGGGCATAGATAGGCTGGACGCCTTTCGGGTCGCTCAGGGTTTGCAAACCCAGCGCGGCGACAGGGCCGTCGGTGCCATACGCCATCGCGGCGTTAACGCCGGATGTTTGTTGCGCGGCGGCTTTGATCGTGACCGCCGTATCGCCGCCCGCCAGCGACAAGAGCTGGTTCTGATTCAAGGTAAAATCATAGGCTTTTTCAAATGCCGGCAGCGCATCCGCCCGTTCGATAAATTCCGCAGACGCCGCCAGTTTAAAAGTGCCGCCCTCTTTCAGATAACGGCTGAGATCGGCAAGCGAGGAGAGTTTATTTTTTTCCGCGATGTCCTGACGTACCGCGATGGTCCAGGTGTTGTTGGCCGGCGCAGGCGTCAACCAGACCAGCTTATTCTGCTCCGCATCCAGTTTTTTGACTTTCTCAAAGCCTTGCTTTGCATTTTTCCATGCCGGATCGTTTTCATCTTTAAAAAAGAACGCCCCGTTACCGGTGTATTCCGGATAGATATCCAGCTCTCCGGCGGTAATCGCGCCACGAACGACTGGCGTCGTCCCGAGCTGAATTTTATTGACCGTTTTAACGCCGTGGCTTTCCAGTACCTGCAAAATCATGTTGCCGAGCAGCGCGCCTTCGGTATCAATCTTTGACCCGACCGTCACGGGCGATGCCGCCTGTAGAGGTAAACTCACCGTCGCCAGCAACGCCAGCGAACTTACCCATAGCTTTGAGATCGTCATGATGCTTTCCTCATCCTTTTACGGCCTTTTTCAGAGACTTGAGAAAAAAGCATAGTTGAAAAGTCTGCGTTTAACCTGGGATTTTCCGCCAGTGTAAGTGACGTGGCAGGCAATAAAAGGGGGGACAGGAAAAGTCATTGCCAGACAGGGCGCAGCTATCGCGCCCTGTTGACGGCAGGCTTACAGTAGCTCGAACGATCCTTGTTTAACGCGAGCGGAATCCACGCCGATAAAGACGTTGAACTTGCCGGGTTCCGCGTCATATTTCATCTGCTGATTCCAGAACTTCAACGCCTCGATATCAATCGGGAAACTCACGGTTTTACGTTCGCCGGGCTTGAGGGTGATTTTTTCAAAGCCTTTTAATTGCTTCACCGGGCGGCTCATTGACGCCGTGACATCCTGTAAGTACATCTGGATGACCGTTGCCCCTTCGCGTTTACCGGTGTTCGTGACCTCTACGCTGGCCGTGACTTTGCCGTCGCGTTGCATTGTCGGTGAGGAGAGCGTGACGTCAGACACCGTAAATGTGGTGTAGCTCAGACCGTAACCAAACGGATAGAGCGGGCCATTCGCTTCGTCAAAATAGCGTGAGGTGTATTTGTTTGGCTTTTCAGGATTATACGGGCGTCCCGTATTGAGATGGCTGTAATAGACCGGAATTTGTCCCACCGAACGCGGGAAGGAGATCGGCAGTTTGCCTGACGGGTTGTAATCGCCAAACAGCACATCGGCAATGGCGTTGCCGCCTTCCGTCCCGGCAAACCAGGTCTCCAGAATCGCATCGGCCTGTTGATCTTCTTTTACCAGCGCCAGCGGTCTGCCGTTCATTAATACCAGTACCAGCGGCTTACCGGTGGCTTTCAGAGCGGTGATTAAGTCGCGCTGACTCTGCGGAATGGTGATATTGGTACGGCTGGAGGCTTCATGCGCCATCCCCTGCGACTCGCCTACCACTGCGACCACTACATCGGCCTGTTTCGCCGCCTGCACCGCCTCATCAATCATCGCCTGCGGTGAGCGCGGATCGATTTTCACCGCCTCTTCATACAGGTTTAAGAAATCGACGATGCCTTTATCGTTAGTGATATTCGCCCCTTTGGCATAGAGGATCTTCGCCCCATCGCCGACGGCATTTTGAATACCCGCCAGCACCGTCACCGACTGATTCGCGACCCCAGCAGCAGACCAGCTTCCCATTACATCACGTTGACTGTCGGCCAGCGGCCCAACAACGGCAATGGTGCCCGATTTTTTCAGCGGCAGCGTTTCCAGCCGGTTTTTCAGCAGTACCACACTTTCCCGCGCCACTTCCCGCGCCTCTTTACGATGCAGGCGGCTTTCGGCATTGGTGTCCACCGGGTCGCTCTCTTTCGGCCCCAGATGGCTATAGGGGTCGTTAAACAATCCCATGTCATATTTTACGTTGAGCACATGGCGCGTCGCGTCGTCCAGTTCCGCCATCGTCACTTTGCCCGACTTAATCAGACCCGGCAGATATTTGCTGTAATACTCATCCGCCATGCTCATATCCACCCCTGCCTTTAGCGCCACGCGCACCGCATCTTCCGGGTCGGCCGCGGTGCCGTGTTTAATCAGTTCTTTAATAGCGCCGTGGTCGGAAACGGTAATTCCCTTAAAGCCCCACTCATCGCGCAGGACATCTTTCAATAGCCAGGAATCTGACGTCGCAGGCGTGCCGTTCAGCGAGTTCAGCGCCACCATCACCGCACCGCTCCCCGCATCCAGCCCCGCTTTGTACGGCGGCATGTAGTCATTAAACAGACGCTGGGAACTCATATCCACGGTGTTGTATTCTTTACCGCCTTCAACGGCGCCATAGGCGGCAAAATGTTTCACGCTGGTCATCACCGAATAGCGATCCGCCGGACTTTTGCCCTGCATCGCTTTCACCATGGTTTCGCCCATGATGGAGGTTAAATATGTATCTTCGCCAAAGCCTTCGGAGGCGCGTCCCCAACGCGGATCGCGGGAGACATCCACCATCGGCGCCCAAGTCATATTCAGGCCGTCGTCCGCCGCTTCATACGCCGATACGCGTCCTACGGTTCTTACCGCATCCAGATTAAAAGAAGAAGCCAGACCGAGGCTTATCGGGAAGACGGTTCGCTGGCCGTGTACCACGTCATAGGCAAAAAAGAGAGGGATTTTCAGGCGGCTCAACGCCATCACCTGATCCTGCATTTGACGGATATCCTGGCGGGTGACGGTATTGAAAATCGCCCCTACCTGCCCGTCTTTGATCATCTCGCGAATCGCTTCTTTCGGGTTATCAGGGCCGACGCTAATCAGACGTAACTGACCAATTTTTTCATCGACAGTCATTTTCTTGAGTAAATCCGTGACGAACGCGTCGCGCGCTTCAGGCGTCAGCGGGTGATTGCCAAACAGGTTTTCCGCCAGTGCTGGCTGCATCGCCAGACTCACAGCAACACCTACTGAACATAACCATTTCATGTTGAGTCTCTCTTTATCTTTATCCCGACGAGGCGGTAAAAACAGAATAAAAACCGCAGTTTGCCATAAGCCTAAACGCGAGAGGAGAAGAAAGCGAAGGTTATTCTCTTAATTTTCCGCACAGGCGAATACGCAACCGCCAGCAAATGGTATCAAGGCGGAAAATGAATAGCGCCAACACAGATACAATTTGAATGAGAAAGCGTATTGTCATACAAAGCGCTATGCTTAACGCTGATATTTTGTCCCACCACAAGGAGTGGAGAATGTCTTCCATAACAATGACTGATAATAAAACGTTCCTGAATGAGCTGGCCCGCCTGGTAGGCCATTCTCACCTGCTGACAGACCCCGCCAAAACCGCCCGCTATCGCAAGGGTTTCCGTTCCGGTCAGGGCGACGCGCTGGCCGTTGTTTTCCCGGGTTCATTACTGGAACTGTGGCGTGTGCTCAACGCCTGCGTTAACGCTGACAAAATTATTCTGATGCAGGCCGCCAACACCGGTCTGACGGAAGGCTCCACGCCGAACGGCAACGACTACGATCGCGATATTGTGATTATCAGCACCCAGCGGCTGGATAAGCTGCACTTACTGGATAACGGCCAACAGGTTCTGGCCTGGCCCGGTACGACGCTCTATGCGCTGGAAAAAGCGCTTAAACCGCTGGGCCGTGAACCGCACTCGGTGATTGGTTCGTCGTGTATCGGCGCGTCGGTCATCGGCGGCATCTGTAATAACTCCGGCGGCTCGCTGGTGCAGCGCGGCCCGGCCTATACCGAGATGTCGCTCTTTGCCCGTATTGACGAGCAAGGCAAACTGCAACTGGTCAATCATCTGGGTATCGATCTTGGGCATACCCCGGAGCAGATCCTGAGCAAGCTGGATGACGAACGGATTAAAGATGAGGATGTGCGTCACGATGGTCGTCATGCGCACGATCACGACTACGTGACGCGGGTACGAGATATCAACGCCGATACGCCCGCCCGCTATAACGCCGACCCGGACCGTTTGTTTGAATCTTCCGGCTGCGCCGGAAAACTGGCGGTTTTTGCCGTTCGCCTTGATACCTTTGCAGCGGAAAAAAATCAGCAGGTTTTTTATATCGGCACTAATCAGCCCGCGGTACTGACTGAAATCCGTCGGCATATTCTGGCGAACTTCGACAATCTGCCAGTGGCGGGAGAATATATGCATCGCGATATCTACGATATTGCGGAGCAGTACGGTAAAGATACCTTTCTGATGATCGATAAACTCGGCACCGACAAGATGCCATTCTTTTTCACGCTAAAAGGCCGAACCGATGCGATGCTGGAAAAAGTAAAATTTTTCCGTCCGCATTTCACCGACCGCGCGATGCAGAAATTCGGCCACCTGTTTCCCAGCCATCTGCCGCCGCGAATGAAAAACTGGCGCGATAAATATGAGCATCATCTGCTGTTAAAAATGGCGGGAGACGGCGTCGCAGAAGCGCAACGCTGGCTGAATGAATTTTTTAAATCCGCTGAGGGCGGTTTCTTTACCTGTACGCCGGAAGAAGGCAGCAAAGCCTTCCTGCACCGCTTCGCCGCTGCTGGCGCAGCGATTCGTTATCAGGCCGTACACGCTGATGAAGTGGAAGATATCCTGGCGCTGGATATCGCTCTGCGCCGCAACGATACCGACTGGTTCGAGCATCTGCCGCCGGAAATCGACAGCCAACTGGTACATAAACTCTATTACGGTCACTTTATGTGCCACGTTTTTCATCAGGACTATATCGTGAAGAAAGGCGTCGACGTCCATGCGCTGAAAGCGCAAATGCTGGAGCTGTTGCAGGCGCGCGGGGCACAATACCCGGCGGAGCACAACGTTGGACATCTGTATAAAGCGCCGGAAACGCTGACGCGTTTTTATCGGCAAAATGACCCAACCAACAGTATGAACCCCGGTATCGGCAAAACGAGTAAGCGGAAATTCTGGCAGGAAAATACGCCCGACGAAACGCATTAACACCGTGCGGTTTACCGTGAAGCCCGGCGGCGCGATGCCTGCCGGGCCTGCGGCGACTTAATCGTTCTGTGCGGTTTGCGCCCCGGCACTGGCGCTGGCTGCCGCCATTTGCGCGGCTTTTTGCTTTTTATAGCTCAGCGCGGCAGCCGGAACGGGCATGACTTTACCGGTTTCAATCCATGTACGCAGGCGACTGGCGTCCGCAAAGTGGGTATATTTGCCGAACGCGTCCATGACCACCAGCGCGACCGGTTTGTTATTGATCACGGTACGCATCACCAGGCAATGCCCCGCCGCATTGGTAAAGCCGGTTTTCGTTAACTGGATATTCCAGTTATCACGGTAGACCAAATGGTTGGTATTGCGAAATGGCAGCGTATACGCCGGATGCGAGAATGTCGCCATATCTTCGCGCGTGGTGCTTAGCTGGCCAATCAGCGGGTATTGCTTCGTGGCAATCAGCAGTTTTGTTAAATCCCGCGCGGTCGAGACGTTATGAATCGACAGCCCCGTTGGCTCAACAAAGCGGGTATGCGTCATGCCCAGCGCTTTCGCCTTCGCATTCATCGCTTTAATAAATGCGTTATAACCGCCGGGATAATAGTGCGCCAGGCTTGCCGCCGCACGGTTTTCGGATGACATCAACGCCAGCAGCAACATATTTTTGCGGCTAATTTCGCTGTTCAGGCGTACGCGGGAGTAAACCCCTTTCATTTCCGGCGTCTGGCTGATATCGACCTTCAGTATTTCATCCAGCGGCAATCGCGCGTCGAGCACGACCATCGCTGTCATTAATTTGGTTATCGAGGCAATCGGACGCACCAGATCCGGGTGGTTCGAATAGATCACTTTATTGGTGTTGAGATCAACAATCATTGCGCTACCGGAGGCAATCTCAGGTTGAGACGCCGCGGTTGTCGCTGCCGTTTTCGCCACAGCCTGCGGGGCAAAAGGTACGGCCAACATCAGAGCAAGGCTCAGGAATGAAGCTCGGAATTTCAGCATGATGAGATTTCTGATAATGATTCACGCGCGTCGTAACGCACACCGCCTGAGCTAAGATTATACTCAAGCTAGCAGTGGCATCATAGCGGCACGCCAGCGTTGCCGCTACAGAAGAATCGTCAGCAAATGCTGCATTGCTGGCTTTTGCGCCAGCCCTTTTTCGCATCAGAACAGGCGGTAGCCGTATCCCCACAGGATCACGGTGATCGCCAGTAGCACCTCCAGAACCAGTACGCCGATAGCGAGCGTCGAACTGGAGAAGCTTAATCCTTCCTCTCTATTAATGTTAAGGAAAGTCGGAATACCCAAATACAGCAAATAGCCGGTGTAAAAAAGCGCGACAGCGCCGACCAGTGCGCATAGCCATACCAGGGGATAGAGCGCCACCAGACCACTTAAAAACAGCGGCGTCGCGACATAGCCGGCAAAAACCATACAGCGCGCAAGCGATGGCCGTTGCGGATAGTTTCGCGCCATCCACCAGATGACGCGTCCCATCACCGCGACGCCCGCCAGCATCACGCCGTAGAACAAGACCGCCAGCGCAAAAGCGGTAAACAGCGAGAGTTGTAACACGTTGCCGTCGCCAAAATTCCAGCCGATTTGCGTCGTGCCGATAAAGGCGCAGACGACGGGAATCGCCGCCATCAGCAAAACATGGTGCGTATAGTGATGCGAAACGGTTTCGTTTTCGCTTTTGATCACCTGCATTTCCCGATCGGGATGGGAAAAAAGCCCCCATACATGGTTCATACTGCCCCCTTCTGCTGCCTCAGATGCCAGTATGTTCAAGTATAATTCAGTTTATGGTTATTTTATGAACAATAGTGAAATAGTCTCCGGCAAAACGTCGGCTTTGCCGCGCACGCCTCTTGCCAGGGTGTATGCTTAATGCCGGAGGTGGTTTACGCATGGATATCAACACGCTTATTACGCATTATGGCTATGCGGCGCTGGTTATCGGCAGTATGGCCGAAGGTGAAACCGTTACCCTGTTGGGGGGCGTCGCGGCGCATCAGGGATTACTCAAGTTTCCGCTGGTGGCGGCGGCCGTCGCGCTGGGAGGGATGATGGGCGATCAGCTACTTTACCTGTTAGGACGATGCTATGGCGGGAAGATCCTGCGTCGTTTCCCGCGTTATCATACGAAGATTCGTCGCGCGCAGAAAATGATCCAACGCCATCCGTATCTGTTTGTGATCGGCACGCGTTTTATGTATGGCTTCCGGGTGGTTGGCCCGTTGCTGATTGGCGCCAGCCGCCTGCCGCCTAAAATTTTTCTGCCGCTGAATATTGTAGGCGCGCTGATCTGGGCGCTGCTGTTTACCACGCTGGGATATCTTGGCGGCGAGGTGATCGCGCCATGGCTGCACGACCTCGATCAGCATCTCAGGCACGGGGTCTGGCTGATTCTGGCCATCGTCCTGGTGGTGGGCGTGCGCTGGTGGCTGAAAAGACGCGGCAAAGCGGAGGCCCGTTAAACCCGATGGTATCCGGATGGCATAACGCCGCCATCCGGCACCCGGCGTTTATTTGGCGTTGAATTGCGGATTCGCCAGCATAAACCCGCCGTCGACAATCAGCGACTGACCGGTGGTATAGCTTGCGCCTTCGGAACACAGCCAGGCGACGAGGCTGGCTATTTCATGCGTAGAACCCGGTCGGGCGATAGGGATCGAGGGTTCCGATCCCGGCTCAATGTCGCTGTCATCCATATCATTCATCGGCGTGGCGATAGCGCCTGGCGCGACGGCGTTGACCAAAATATGATGTTCAATCAGTTCCAGCGCCATGGATTTAGTCAATCCCCCCAGCGCATGTTTCGCCGCGGTATAGGCGCTGGCTTGCGGAAGCGGCGTATGCTCATGGACGGAGGTGATGTTGATAATACGCCCTCCCTCTCCTTGTTTAATCATATGCCGGGCGGCGATCTGCGCGCAGAGAAACGCGCCATCGACATCCACGGTAAAAATTTGCCGCCACTGCGTAAACGGCATATCAATAAACGCGGATTTGGTCATCGCCCCGGCATTATTGACCAGCACGTCAACGCGCCCCAGGCGCTGAATAAGATGTTCAATGGCCTGCGCGCCCTCGGGTAACTGGCTCAGGTCAAGATGAATGGTCTCTGCCCGCACACCAAACTGCGCCGCTTTTTTCGCAGTCTCCTGCGCGCCGCGTTCATCGGAATGCCAGGTGATACCAATATCAAAACCGTTTTGTGCTAATAACAACGCACACGCTTTGCCAATTCCCGAATCTGATGCCGTTACAATTGCGACTTTGGTCATATTCCTCTCCGGATGATTCATACACAGCCTAAGTATAGGAACCCTGTCTGAATCATCTGGAAAAATCAGGAATGATAACCGCCGCCCAGCGCGCTGGTAAGCTGAATAGAGGCATCCAGCCACTGGCCCTGCAACAGCAAGCCGTTACACTGCTCGCGCAGTGCCGGGATTTTGGCCTCGCTCACGCGGGAACCCGCAATAATGCCGGCATTAAAGCGCGCTTGCGCCAGACCGACCACACGCTGCGCGTCATGCTCAATCTGCTGCTGATGCTGATTTTTCTGCGCCAGCGTCTCTACCTGACTGGCGGCGCGCGCCACATCATTAACCGCATCTACCACCGCTTTGTTGTAGTTGGCGATAGAAAGGTTGCTTTGCGCTTTGGCGATATCGAGGTTGGCATTCAGCCTGCCGCTGTCGAAAATCGGCAGCGTCAACCCGCCGGTAATGCCATATTGCTGTGCGGAATGGCGGAACAAATCGCTCAGATGTAACGCATCCTGCTGTAAAAAAGCCATTAGATTGATATCGGGATAAAACGCGGCCTTCGCGGCGTCAATGCTGCTCAACGAGGATTCAATGTACCAGTGCGCGGCCTGTAGATCCGCCCGGCGCGCCAGCAACGAATACCCCAGTTGCGACGGTAACTGGCTTTCAACGGCGGGGAGACTCACCTGACGTAGCTTGAGCGCCGCCGATTGCGTATTGGTTAACGCGCTGAGCCGCGCTTCAATCACCTTCATTTTACCGTTAACGTCATTCAGCTGCTGCTGGGTTTTACTGGCGTCGATATCGGTCTCGACGCCTTCGACGGAAGAGGTAATGCCGTGTTGATACAGCTCCCGGTTCACCGCCACCACGTTTTGCTGCTCATGCTCGATTTGCATCAGCACATTTTCCAGCGCCGCCTGCGTCTGCCACTCCCAGTAGAGTCGCGCCACGCCGCTTGCCAGCAATTGCCGGGTCTGCTCCTGCTCCGCTTCGCGCGCTTTGACCGCCCCGATCCGCGCGGTAACTTCAGCGCGGTTTTTTCCCCATAAATCCAGATCCCAGCCCGCCGTCAGGCCGAATGTACCGTTGGTATACCACGGCCCGGTCGTTCCCGCCGCGGGGTCGGTAATCGCGAATGGCCCCATCAGCCCTTCCGCGGACATTCGCTGGCGCTCAATGTCGGCAGAAAAGTCGAGCTGCGGGCCGTCCTGCGCCTCAACCGCTTTCGCCTGCGCTTCCGCCAGTTGAATACGCTGTTCAGCCACCTGCATATCCGGCGAATGCTGTATGGCATTATCAACCAGCGCGTCAAGCTGCACATCGTGATACGCCTTCCACCACTGGCTATCCGGCCAACCGTTTTTCAATGCCGCCGGCAGGCTGGAATCAACATGAGAAGAGGGCGTCTGCTGGGTCAGCGACTGGCGGGTATCATGCATGGGGGCGCAGCCCGCCAGCAAAATAAAAAGCGGTAAGCTCGCTGTCGCGGCAAGGAAAGAATTACGATTCATGGAGGTGTTCTGATAAAAAAAGGTGCGCAGAGAGTACGTCTTACGGCGATCTATTTTTTAGTTACGCGTGGCAATACATCATCAGACAACAAAAGACATATTTTGAAATTTATATGATTAGCAAATGATTCCATCTAATACATTTTTTGATGTAATGATTCAATGTAAAGTCCCATTAACCCGTTAATAAATGAACGATTTTGCTGCAATACGCGCCAGCAGCCTTCATGAGTTAAACGTCGCCGCGCCCAACAAGGCAGCAGATGGCTTAATACTTTCCTATACTTTGTTTGTATTTACCAATAAAGGGACAAACAATGAAAATTCTTCTATGGGCAATCTTAATTATTTTTCTGATTGGGCTGTTAGTGGTAACGGGCGTGTTTAAGATGATTTTCTGATTCCTGCGCCGGGCAGTGATAGTATCTGCCCGGCACACGTTCTGGACGCTGTAGAGATTAGATTTTAATAGCCTGAATCGCCCGCGCAATCTCGGATGAACGGTTTAACGCCCGAATCGACTGAAAGAGTTCCGTCGCCTCAATATATTCCTTACGTAAATATCCCAACCACTGTTTAATACGCGCGACATGATATAAACCAGTATCGCCCTGCTTTTCCAGTCGGGTATATTTTTGTAATAACGTCACCACTTCCGGCCACGGCATACGCGGTTCGTTATACTTCACCACCCGGCTCAGGTTAGGAATATTTAACGCCCCACGGCCAATCATCACCGCATCGCAGCCGCTGGTCGCCATACATGCCTGCGCGCTCTGCCAGTCCCAGATTTCGCCATTAGCGATAACCGGAATAGTCAGACGCTGGCGTATTTCGCCGATCGCCTGCCAGTCGATATGCTCGGCGCGGTAGCCCTGCGCTTTGGTACGACCATGCACCACCAGTTCACTGGCGCCGGCCTGCTGCACCGCATCGGCGATTTCAAATTTTCTATCGCCGCTATCCCAGCCGAGACGCACTTTTACCGTCACCGGCAGATGCGACGGTACCGCGGCCCGCATCGCTTTCGCGCCCTGATAGATGAGTTCGGGATCTTTGAGCAATGTCGCGCCGCCGCCGCTGCCGTTCACCACTTTTGACGGACAGCCGCAGTTCAGGTCCACGCCATACGATCCCAACGCCGTCGCCCGCGCGGCGTTTTCCGCCAGCCACTGCGGATGCTGGCCCAGAAGCTGAATACGCACCGGCGTGCCGGACGGCGTGCGGCTGGCGTGAAGCAACTCCGGGCAGATGCGATGAAACACTTTTACCGGCAGCAGCTGATCCACCACGCGCACAAATTCGGTGATGCAGAGATCGTAATCATTCACTTCGGTCAGCAGCTCGCGCACTAACGCGTCGAGCACGCCTTCCATCGGCGCCAGTAAAACACGCATATCGGTATCCACAGCAAAAAAAGAGGCGCTATCATAACGCCTCTCTGCGATGAGCAAAACTTTTTGCCGGGTGGCGGCGCAAACGCCACGCTACGTCACGTAAAGTGCTCAACGCGGCTCAAGACAGTTATCTTCTTTCCAGCCGTACAGCCATTCGATACCGCGATAAAACGCCTCCTGCGATTTTCCTTTCCACAACAGATTACGTACCTGACGCTCCACCCCGGCGGCGTGATAGAGACGCCCCATCTCGCGGGTAGACCAGACGATACGCGCCGTGCGGGGAATACGCACCGACTCATACAGCGCAAATGCCTGCTGCGCGTCGCCGTCGCAGCGTTCCAGCGCTTTGCCCAGCGTGACGGCGTCTTCCAGCGCCATACAGGCCCCCTGGGCCATATATTGCGCCACCGGATGCGCGGCGTCGCCCACCAGAGTGATACGCTCGGTTCCCCATTTCGCGACCGGCTCGCGATCGGCGGTCGACCAGCGGCGCCAGGAGGTCGGCTTATCCAACATCTGACGCGGGCGGGGATGAATACCGGCAAAATAAGAGAGCACCTCTTCTTTACTGCCGTCTTTCACGCCCCACTCTTCTTGCTGGCGGCTATGGAATGTCACCACCAGATTGTACTGTTGACCTCCACGGAGCGGATAATGGACCAGGTGACAATGCGGGCCTGCCCACAGCACCGGTGCGTTAATACGTAAATCGTCCGGCATATCGTCGCAATCAATCACCGCCCGATAAACTACATGCCCCGTTACGCGCGGCGCATCGCCGAGTAAACTTTGCCGCACGACCGATTTAACGCCGTCGCAACCCACGAGAATATCCGCCGTCCAGCTATTTCCATGCTCATCAAACACCGTAACGTCATCCGGCGTCTGGCGGATATCGACAATATGGGTCGAGGTACGATACTCCACGCCAGGGTGCGTCAGCGCCGCTTCCCATACCGTTGCATGAATATCTACCCGGTGAATTACCGCATACGGCCCGCCAAAATGGTCACGGAACGCCTGTCCGGTTTCAATGCATACCACTTCTTCGGCATTCACGGCATCCATCATGGTAATGTGATCGGTAAACACCGCACGCTGGCGGGCAACATCGCCCACCCCGAGACTATCCAGCGCCGAAAAAGCGTTCGGCCCAAGCTGAATACCCGCGCCAATCTCGCCAATTTCGTGCGCTTTTTCCAACAGCATGACTTTTATTCCCTGGCGCGCCAGCGACAGCGCGGTCGCCGCGCCGCCGATTCCGCCACCTACAATAATTGCGCTTGTCACGTGAGTCATGGTCATTCTCCTTTTCAGGCCGGGATTTTATCTTGTTGATTTTCCGGCGCGGCGGCAATAAACGCCGGTAGCTGTACGCAAGCGTCATAAACGGCTTTACAGCGCGGATAGCCTGATAAATCGCAGCCCATCCTGAGCGCATTCGCCCACTGAGGAATCAGGCAGCAGTCCGCAAGGCCTGGCGTGTCGCCCACGCAGAATCGTCCGGACTGACTTTTACGCAATAGCTGCTCTACCGCGCTTAACCCTTGCTGTATCCAGTGGGCGTACCAGCGTTTTTTATCCTCTTCGCTAACCTTCAGCTCATCGGTCAGGTAGCGCAACACGCGCATGTTATTGATTGGGTGTATATCGCAGGCGATAGCGTAGACAATTTCCAGCGCCTGGCTGCGCGCCGGGTCGCTCGTCGGCAGCAGCGGCGTTTGCGGAAAATGTCGGTCCAGCCAGTCGACGATGGCCAGCGATTGCCCCAACGATTCGCCGTCATCAGTGACCAGCGTCGGCACCAGGCCTACCGGATTCATCCGTCGGTAGGCCAGCGCATTCTGCTGGCCGATACGAATATTGACGCCCACCGTCTGGTAATCAATCCCCTTTAACGCCAGCGCAATACGTACACGATAAGACGCCGAACTATTAAAGAAACTGTACAGCTTCATCGTTCACCTCAGACAATTTTCACAGCAATCGGCGTCAGACCTTCTACGTTCCCGGTGATGACATCCCCTTTCACCACGGCGCCCACCCCCTCTGGCGTACCGGTGAAAATCAAATCGCCTGGCTGCAATTCAAAAAAGCCGGACAAATAGCTGATGGTTTCATTCACCGACCAAATCAGATGACGAATATCGCTGCGCTGATGGTCTTCGCCGTTAACCTGTAGCCAAATAGGGGCGTTATCCACATTATGCGTTTCAGCGGCTTTGTGTAATGGCGCAATGGGCGCGGAGAGATCGAACGCTTTGCCAATTTCCCACGGGCGTCCCATCTGACGCATTTCCATCTGACGATCGCGACGCGTCATGTCCAGACCGGTGGCGTATCCCCAGACATATTCATGGGCTTTTTCCAGCGGGATATCGCTCCCCTTTTTACCAATCGCCACCACCAGCTCAATTTCATAATGGTAGTTATCGGTCTGCGCCGGATACGGCAGTTCCAGGGTATCCCCCGCCACTACCGGGACGACAGCGTCCGCTGGTTTACAAAAGAAGAACGGCGGTTCGCGATCGGGATCAAAGCCCATTTCACGGGCATGGGCGGCATAGTTGCGACCCACGCAGTAAACGCGACGTACCGGAAACTGCTCATCACTGCCCGCCACTGGTACTGTCACCGGGGCCTGCGGCTGGAATACATATTTGGTCATGTTCTCTCTCCCTAATTAATAACGTGCTTCGCGGAACAGCCCCAGGGCTTCCTGAACCGGCTTGTCCGAAAAGCTGAATAACACCGTGTCTTCGCTGCTACGAAACGACACCTCATGCCAGGTCGGCGCCACAAAAATGTCTTTTGCGGAAAAATGAAAAGTTTCGTTGCCGATAGTGACCTGCCCTGCCCCTTCAACGACGTGGTAGATAGTGCTGTCGGTGCTCCGCGCCACACGCGAGGCAAAGCCTTTTGGCAGCAGTTGCAGGAACGCGCCCATTGACGGCATCGGATAACCGCCGGTGACGGGATTAACGTAACGCAGCTTGTAACCTTCCCACTCATCCGGATCGCCCATACGGGTCAGATCGTGCAGCGCCTCGCGACTGCGGTCGTAACGGTAGTTGAAAATCGGCGACGAATTCCCGCGCTGGTGGCGCAGCGGCAGCATATTCGCTGCATAGCGCGGCAGATAATCGCCCTCTTTTCGCGTTACCGGCTGCTGATCTTCGGGATAGTCTTCCGCAAACCCACAGCCCAGGAGGTTGACTAACGGCAGATCCAGACCATCCAGCCATACCACCGGCTCTGACCCCGGATTACCATGATCGTGCCAGCGCCACTGCGGCGTCAGGATAAAATCGCCGGTATGCATTGGCGTGCGCTCGCCGTCCACCGCGGTAAATGCGCCTTTACCTTCGACGATAAAACGCAGCGCCGACTGGTTATGGCGATGACTCGGCGCGACTTCGCCGGGCAGGATCAGCTGTAAACCAGCGTATAAGGTCGCCGTAATCGACGACTGACCGCGCAATGCCGGATTTTCCAGCACCAGCACCCGGCGGATCGCCTCTTTCGCGCCAATGACATTGCCGCTTTCCATCAGTAGCGGACGAATTTCCTGATAATTCCAGTAGGCCGGCGCGCAGTTGGCGTTTGGCGTCTGCGGTACCAGGTGATGTAACGATTCCCACAGCGGCGTCAGATTCTGCCCGGAAATATGCTGGTAATACTGTTGACGGCTATCTTTTACGTTCTGATTTATTGCAGACATGGAGATTCTCCTTATTCGTTTACGACGCTGGCACGCGGCAGGTCGTCAGGTACAGAAATCGAAAGGCGGACAACCACCGTCAGCAGGGTAAGCATTACCGCGCTGATAGCCGCCGGAATAGCAATGACAAAAAACAACGTATCGAAAGAGAAATTGAGGGCCATCATCATGCCGCCGGAGAGCGAACCGACAATCGCCCCGCAGCGTCCAATGGCGTTCGACCAGCTCACGCCCGTCGCCCGGCTTTGGGTGGGGTACAGCGTTGCCGTCAGAGCATTCAGCCCTACCTGGGAACCGCTAATACCGATGCCGGTACCAAAAATCGCCAGCGCCATCAGCCAAAGGCCGTTTTCGCTCAGGCCTATCATGACAATGCAAACCGCGCCCAGCGCATAGCTCACCGCCAGTACCCGGAACGGGTTAAGCCGGTCCATCAACACGCCGAGTAACAGCGCGCCAAGCGTGCCGCCAACCTGGAATGCGGCAGTCACCCACGACGCCTGTTGCAGATCAATACCGCGATGGTTAAGTAACGTCGGCATCCAGCTGGAAAGCAGATAGATAATGAGCAGGCTCATAAAGAACACCACCCATAACATCAGGGTAATGACAAGCTGTCGCCCGGCAAAAAGCTGGCGAATACTGCCTTTGGCGACGGCTGCCGTCTCATGCAGAAAGAATTGCGTATCGTGATAGCGCTCGCCGGTAATGGCGCTGACCGTCCGGGCGACAACGGCTTGCGGTAGTTGGCGACGTACCTGCCAGCGGGGAGATTCCGGCAGCGCGAACAGCAGGCCGAAAAACAGCAGCAAAGGCAAGATGCCGCCTAGCGCCAGAATTCCGTGCCAGCCAATCAGCGGCACCAGTTGCGCGCTCACAATCCCGCCCATCGCTGACCCCAGGGTAAAACCGCAGAACATCAGCGTGACCAGCGCTCCGCGTCGACGAGCGGGAAGGTATTCCGACGTCATGGTGATGGTATTCGGCATCGCTCCGCCCAGTCCCAGACCGGTTAAGAAGCGCAGCAACACCAGGGTTTCTATATCCGGCGAGAAAGCGGAAAGCAGGCTCAATGCGCCGAATAGCGCCACGCAAAGCTCAATGACCCGCTTGCGGCCAAAGCGATCCGCCAGCGGCCCGCATAGCAGCGCGCCGGCCGTAAGCCCCAGCAGCCCTGCGCCAAACAGCGGCGCAAGTTCGCTGGCGCTTAGCTGCCAGTGGGTACGAATATCCGGGGCGATGAAGCCAATCGCGGCGGTGTCGAAACCATCGAGCATAACCACCAGAAAACAGCAGATGATAACGCGCCACTGCATTTTGCCGACGGGCGCGGCATCAATAAGGGCTTGTAGATCACGTCGTTGAGTCATAGTTAATGCCTCAGTGCAGGGAGATAGATGTTGTTTTTATGTTTGCTATGTTACGAGTTTGTAGAGTGAGCGATAAAATGTACAATGGCTTTTCAGGCAGAGACATAACCTGGAGGTTATAGCGAATGGCGAACTGGGCGCAGAAATTGAAATTACATCACCTGCAAACGCTGGTTGCGCTGGGCGAACAGGGCAACCTGACGCACGTCGCCCGGATGATGAATATCTCCCAGCCGGCGCTATCGAAGTGGTTATCTCAACTCGAAGATGAGATAGGCATCACACTTTTTGAGCGCCACAGTAAAGGGCTACGCCCCTCGGAAGGCGGTAAATTACTGCTCCAGCACGCCCAGCGCCTAATTAACGATCTGGAGCGTTCACAGTATGAAATCGCCCGTTTCAAGCAGGGCGGCCTGGTTGGCAGCCTGAAGATCGGCTGTTCACCCGTGGCGACTGACTGCGTATCACAGGCGATTCTGAGCCTGCTTAACGAAATGCCGACGCTGCATCTGAATATTGAAGAGAAGGTAATGACGCCGCTGCTGCACGATTTGCTTGCCGGTCAGGTGGATGTGGTGGTAGGACGTGTCGGCGGACGCGCCCTGCAACTGCCGCTTAATTATCAGGTACTTTATACCGAGCCGGTCTGCTTTGTGGCGCGTCCACACCATCCGCTGGCCGCGCGAGCACAGATCGCCTGGAACGATCTGGCGCACTGGCGGTGGATAGTCTGGCCAACCGGCACCCCTATTCGCATCAGTATTGACAACGCCCTCGTCGATAACGGCGTCATGCTCCCGGAAAACACCATTGAATCGGCGTCAATGAACGTCAGCACCAATTTGCTGCAAAGCAGCGATATGATCTCTATTCTTTCTTTACGGCTGGCGCAACGCTATGCCAGCCAGGGGCAACTGGCGATTTTAAACTTGCCAAAAATTGAGCAAAAAGGCAGCGTAGGGATGTTCTGGCGTAAGAATGAGACGCCGTCTTTGGCCCTGAGTCGCTTTTTGTATTTTTTAGCCCAGGTTTAACGCCGCCGACCAGGGGCATTGCCCGATGTTCCTGCTGTCTATACCCACTATGCTAAGAATTCATGATGTGATCGGTAGCACGTTTTAACGTTTAATTGTATGATGAATCCATCTCATCAAGGGCTTTAAACATGAGTAAGTCACTGAATATTATCTGGCAATATATACGCGCTTTTGTATTGATTTATGCCTGTTTGTACGCAGGCATTTTTCTTGCATCACTGCTTCCTATCACTATTCCCGGCAGCATTATCGGGATGTTAATTCTGTTTGTGTTGCTGGCGCTGCAAATTCTGCCGGCAAAGTGGGTTAACCCCGGCTGTTATGTGCTGATTCGTTATATGGCGTTGCTGTTTGTGCCGATTGGCGTCGGGGTCATGCAATATTTTGATTTACTGCGCGCGCAATTCGGCCCGGTGGTGGTCTCTTGCGCTATCAGTACGCTGGTCGTTTTTGTGGTCGTAAGCTGGAGTTCACATCTGATACACGGTGAGCGTAAAGTGGTTGGGCAGAAGGGAACGAAAAAATGATGACATATATCTGGTGGTCGTTACCGCTGACGCTGGCGGTATTTTTCGCCGCCCGCAGACTGGCGGCGCATTTTAAAATGCCGTTGCTGAATCCGCTGCTGGTGGCAATGGTAGTCATTATTCCTTTTCTGTTGCTGACCGGTATTCCCTACGAGCACTACTTCAAAGGCAGCGAAGTCCTTAACGATCTGCTGCAACCGGCGGTGGTGGCGCTGGCCTATCCCCTTTATGAACAATTGCACCAGATTCGCGCGCGTTGGAAATCCATTATTAGCATCTGTTTTGTCGGCAGTATGGTAGCGATGATTACCGGGACATCCGTTGCCTTGCTGATGGGCGCAACGCCTGAAATCGCGGCATCGGTACTGCCTAAATCCGTGACTACGCCTATCGCGATGGCGGTGGGCGGCAGCATCGGCGGCATCCCTGCGATCAGCGCGGTATGCGTAATTTTTGTCGGTATTCTGGGCGCGGTGTTTGGCCACACGCTGTTAAACGCGATGCACATCCGTACTAAGGCCGCACGCGGGCTGGCAATGGGGACCGCCTCACATGCGCTCGGTACTGCGCGCTGCGCCGAGCTGGATTACCAGGAAGGCGCGTTTAGCTCCCTGGCGCTGGTGATCTGCGGCATTATTACCTCGCTGGTAGCGCCCTTTTTGTTTCCGCTCATTCTGGCGGTAATGCGCTAACGACGGGACAAAAGACCGGGTTAAAATTTGCGATACGTCGCGCATTTTTCATTTAAGTTTCACAAGTTGCATAAGCAATGAGATTTAGATCACATATTAAGACATAGCAGGCCCGTAAACTACGGTTCCATTACATTGTTATGAGGCAACGCCATGCATCCACGTTTTCAAACTGCTTTTGCCCAGCTTGCGGATAATTTGCAATCAGCGCTGGCCCCTATCCTGGCGGACCACCATTTTCCCGCCATGCTGACCGCAGAGCAGGTCTCGACGCTTAAAAATACGGCGGGACTGGACGAAGACGCGCTGGCTTTCGCACTGTTACCTCTGGCGGCGGCCTGCGCCCGTACCGATTTGTCCCATTTTAACGTCGGCGCGATTGCGCGCGGCGTTAGCGGCAACTGGTATTTCGGCGCGAATATGGAGTTCCTGGGCGCCACCATGCAACAAACTGTGCATGCTGAACAAAGCGCGATTAGCCACGCCTGGCTACGCGGCGAAAAAGGGCTCGCCGCCGTCACCGTTAACTACACGCCTTGCGGCCACTGTCGCCAGTTTATGAACGAGCTGAACAGCGGTCTGGATCTGCGCATTCATCTGCCGGGCCGCGCGCCACATACGTTACGCGATTATCTGCCTGACGCTTTCGGGCCAAAAGATCTGGAGATCAAAACGCTGCTGATGGACGAGCAGGATCATGGCTTTACGTTAACGGGCGATACGCTAACGCAAGCGGCGATTACGGCAGCCAATAAGAGCCATATGCCTTATAGCCACTCACCGAGCGGCGTGGCGCTGGAATGTAAAGATGGCCGTATTTTCACCGGCAGCTATGCGGAAAACGCCGCCTTTAACCCTACGCTTCCCCCGCTGCAAGGCGCGCTAAATCTGCTGAGTCTCAATGGCTATGACTATGCGGATATTCAGCGTGCGATTCTGGCGGAAAAAGGCGATGCGGCATTAATTCAATGGGATGCCACCGCCGCAACGCTGAAAGCGTTAGGTTGCCATAATATTGACCGCGTGCTTCTCAGCTAAGAGCCTATCCCATTAGGGCTATTTTACTTGCCATTTTGGACCTGGGCAGTGCTCAAAATCCTCACGTACTACGTGTACGCTCCGGTTTTTGCGCGCTGTCCGCGTCCAAACTGGCTGCGCCAATAACGCCTGGTGGGATAGGCTCTAACTCTTTCTCTCGTCAAATAACGCCGTCAGGTAAAAAACTGATGGCGCCTACGCCAGCCCCCATCTACATTAATACAACCGCTGTAAACCGAAAAATAGCATGTCCCCTAATACTCAACAAGGCAAGGGGGCTATCTTAAATAAACGTAATAATATCACGGCTCTCATCACGCTTAGCGCCCACAAATGAAAGAAAATAAAGTCCTTACCTCCTGCGAGACCCTGTGCAGTTACGGGTGACACTGAGCGACATACGACCACTAACGACCGGGGAATAAGACATGCCGAGGCCAGTTGGAAATAAAGAGTATGTGATTATTGATATGTCCTTCATGCAGGATGAAACTGTTCAAAAGGCAGTCAATGTAAATAACCGATCTTTCCAGATGATAAATTCAGCGGATCTGCCATTAATAGGTCACAGTAGTTCAACTTCAACCTTAAATGATCTCCTGGATCGCGCAGAAAACCGATCTCTCCAATCTTTTAGTTCGGAGTATCGGGATGCATCGAGTCGAAGCAGTTCGACGTTAACACTGAATGATACTCTCGATAGCACCAAAAACCGCCTCTTCCAACCGGTTAATTCAGACGGTTTAGGCTTAATAACGCGGAATAGTTCTACGTTAACGTTAAATAACCTTCTTGATAGCGCCGCTGGCAACGAACTCACTGTTCATCACCGACAAACGGGTTCCCAATTCTCATTAAATGACCTTCTGGACGCAATGGGAACAGAAGCGGCTGTTTCAGAAACGGCTGCCAATCAATACGGTGATTGTATAATAAAAATCCCTCATGACAGGACACCCGCTGTCAACGACGAAGTTAAATACATCGAAGCCAGGAATACCTGTGTCACGATCCCCGAAGAAATGCTCTCTCTTCGGACTGAAGTCGCCACCAATGATGTATGCCTTGAACTTGATGCTAAAATTCTGAAGATTTTAACGTGTCGTTATCAGTATCAATTAGATGCTATCGTTGGTGATATCATGCCGGCAGAGAGTGATAACGCCGAAAAAGTCCGCCAAATCATGAGAATGTACGCTGAACAATACAGACTCGTTTATGAGAAATCTGGCTGTTTTTACAAAGCATATATGTCATTGCATAAATGTGTGGAAAATTTATTACCCTATTCTTTCAGAGCGGGTGGGAATATTAGTTTTCATCTTTTGATACAGGCGCTTTTTTTTGATGGAAAATATGATAATGCGGAATTAAAACGCGAAAGTATAACACCAGAACCTACCGCGCCAATAACTATGAAACCGGACGCTTTCTTTAATAGCGTCCTCTCATTAAACTTATCGCAAGTTAAACTCTTTGGCGACATTATATCTGCATTACTCTTCCATTTCCCAAGTATTTTTTACCAGTATCCTAAGTTAAGAGATGAAATAAATCAGTGCATAGAGAAACGTACTGTGACGGGTTCCGTGATTGCCAGACTCACGTTGTGCCTGGCAAGCACGCTATTAGCGATCGCACCACTTGTAATGCTAAGTGGTGCAATGCAGGCAGGAACAATACTTCGGCATGTAGGAAGAGGTATCAGCTATATAGATATCCCTATCGTCTTAACTGTATTAGGTGAAAGCTGGTATCAAGCATACAAATATGGCTCATCAGGAAACGAAAAAGCGGCGCAGAAGTTTATCGCTCAAGAAGCAACGTTCAAGACAACACAACGGGTTCTAAGTCAGGGGTTAAGTTTATTCTCATCTTTATCTGGCTCAATTATGCGAAGCATAGGTAAAGGAACAGCTCCAGAAATGATGTTAATGTTTATTATAAATACATTGAATCTTTTTCTGCACCAAAATCCATACGAAGGTACGTCAGTCGGCGCAAAAGCATTAAAAAGGGCGGCCTACCTGGCTGGCAATGAAGCGATTACTGTGCAAACGATAGCCTTGCTGGTAGATCTTAAGAGTACGGGGGCCATTACCCAGCGATTATTTAACTGTTCAGACAGGCTCGTTTACATGATAAATCTTCGAAGAACACGTCCAAAGGATCAAGTGCATATATTAAAAGAGGTTATTAGTGCTTGTTCGCGCGGACACCGCGCTATTTTACAAGAAACGGATAAACAGAGGTGCCTGACAGCGATAGACCACATCTATAATGGTGATTTTAATCCCGCTTTATTAGAAGGCCTACCCGAAGAATTTACTGTTTTCCTTACTTACTTAAATACGTTACGAAAAAGAGATGCGTCATGCCTGAGTCTGGGCAACGAGGTAAACGAAAAAATCATTGCGGCGCTCATAAAAGTGCTTTCCTTCCGCGAAACCGTTTTGCTTGAGAATACCTGAGAACATCATTTTTTATGACGCAACGCGCTCTTATTTTTCATAGACGCACATCTCTGGCCAGAACATGTATACTCTGGCACCTGACTATGATGCTGAAAATCTCCGCAATCAGACGGCGGTTTCTTGCGCTACGCCTTCGGGTACAGTAGCCTGATCGTACTTTCATCCTGGTATCGAGTTTCCTGCATGTTAAAGCGCGTGTTTTACAGCCTGTTGGTCCTGGTAGGCTTGCTGCTGTTGACGGTGCTTGGCCTCGATCGGTGGATGAGCTGGAAAACAGCGCCCTATATCTATGACGAGCTACAGGATCTCCCCTACCGCCAGGTTGGCGTCGTGTTAGGGACCGCCAAATACTATCGCAAGGGTGTCATTAATCAGTACTATCGTTACCGTATCCAGGGCGCGTTAAACGCTTACAATAGCGGTAAAGTTAATTACCTGCTGCTCAGCGGCGACAATGCCCTGCAAAGCTATAACGAACCGATGACCATGCGCAAAGACCTTATCGCGGCGGGCGTCGATCCTGCGGACATTGTGCTTGATTACGCTGGCTTCCGTACGCTTGACTCCATTGTGCGTACCCGCAAAGTGTTTGATACCAACGACTTTATTATCATCACTCAGCGCTTCCACTGCGAACGCGCCTTGTTTATTGCGCTGCATATGGGCATTCAGGCGCAGTGTTACGCGGTACCTTCGCCCAAAAATATGCTGACAGTGCGCCTGCGCGAATTTGGCGCCCGCTTTAGCGCGCTGGCGGATCTCTATATTTTTAAACGCGAACCGCGTTTTTTAGGCCCGCTGGTACCTATCCCCACGCAGCATCAGGTACCGAATGACGCCCAGGGGTATCCGGCAGTTACGCCGGAACAATTGCTTGAACTGGAAAAGAAAAAAGGGAAATGATCATGGATGTACAGACGATATTTGTCATATTAGCCTTTCTGCTACTCCCGATTTTTTGCTTCCGTGAGGCCTGGAAAGGCTGGCGAACCGGCGCGGTAGATAAAGTTGTCAAAAATGCGCGAAAACCGGTTTATGTCTATCGCCATGCCGATCCCGTACAATATTGGTCTTATCTTTTTCTTTATACCGGTTGCGGTTTTTTATTTACTGGAATGATTATTTATCTTCTTTTTTATCGTTAATCTATTTATTACTTCTTTAAAATTGAGAATAGTTATTATTATGATATAAGGAACAAATGCTGTTTTGCATTCTGGTTTCATTTTTTTGTGAATTCTTTCACAGAATACCCTTCTTTCAATGCTTAGGCTGGCGGTAGATTTTGGATCATTAAAACGCGTTATTTGCGTTTCGCCTTAATTTATTCAAGCATTAAGGAAGATTATATGCCGCAACAAAATTATCTGGATGAACTCACGCCTGGTTTTACGCCATTACTGGCAATAAAAGAGGCTTCACGTTGTTTATTATGTCACGATGCGCCCTGTAGTCAGGCTTGCCCGGCGCAAACCGATCCGGGGAAATTTATTCGTTCTATTTACTTTCGCAATTTTAAAGGCGCAGCGGAAACTATCCGGGAAAATAACGCGCTTGGCGCCGTCTGCGCCAGAGTCTGTCCGACGGAAAAATTATGCCAGCGCGGATGTACACGTTCCGGAATAGATAAACCTATTGATATTGCACGCCTGCAACGTTTTATTACCGATTTTGAACAGCAGACTGCCATGCAGATTTATCAGCCCGGGAGTAAAACACGCGGGAAAGTCGCAATTATTGGTGCGGGCCCGGCAGGTTTACAGGCAAGCGTGACGCTCACGCATTTAGGCTATGACGTCACCATTTACGAAAAACAGCCGCAGCCCGGCGGATGGCTGCGTCACGGCATCCCGGCATTTCGTCTGCCGCAAAGCGTACTCGATCAGGAAATTGCCCGCATTGTAGAAATGGGCGTCAATATTAAATGTAATTGTGAGGTGGGCGGGTCGCTATCGCTTGCGCAACTCAAAGCCGAATATCGCGCCGTGCTGATGACCGTCGGGATGTCCTGTGGCTCTCATTTACCGTTATTTGAGCAAGCCAGTCACGTAGAGATTGCCGTTGATTTTTTACAGCGCGCCCGTCAGGCCGACGGCGATATTAGCGTTCCGCGTAGCGCATTAATTATTGGCGGCGGCGACGTAGCGATGGATGTCGCCAGTACGTTAAAAATTCTCGGCTGCCCTTCCGTCACCTGCGTGGCGCGGGAAGAATTAGCCGAATTCCCCGCCAGCGAAAAAGAATTTACCAGCACGCAGGCATTAGGCGTATCGATTATTGATGGCTTTACGCCTGTCGCCGTCAGCGGAAATAAAGTGACCTTCCACCATGTACGCCACTCAGGAGAACTGACGCTGGAAGCGGAAAATATTATTTTGGCCGTGGGGCAGCACGCGCGACTGGATAACTTTGCGGAGATAAAAGCGCAGCATAATATTATCGACACGCACAATTATCAAACCGACGACCCGGCGATCTTTGCCGCTGGCGATATTGTTAAAGGCGATAAGACCGTCGTTTATGCGGTAAAAACCGGAAAAGAAGCCGCTCAGGCTATTCATCATTATTTAGAGGAGGCCTGCTCATGTTAACAAAAGATTTGTCTGTTACCTTTTGCGGCGTTAAGTTTCCCAATCCGTTTTGCCTTTCTTCTTCTCCGGTAGGCAATTGTTATGAGATGTGCGCCAAAGCCTATGATACCGGCTGGGGCGGGATCGTTTTTAAAACCATTGGTTTTTTTATTGCCAACGAAGTCTCTCCACGTTTTGACCACCTGACGAAAGAAGATACCGGTTTTATTGGTTTCAAAAACATGGAGCAAATTGCTGAGCATCCGCTGGAAGAGAATCTGGCCGCCATTCGACGGCTAAAACAGGATTATCCGGATAAGGTGCTGATTGCTTCCATCATGGGGGAAAATGAGCAGCAGTGGCAGGAACTGGCGCGTCTGGTTGAGGAAGCCGGCGCGGATATGATTGAGTGTAACTTCTCTTGCCCGCAGATGACCTCACACGCCATGGGAAGCGATGTAGGGCAAAGCCCGGAGCTGGTTGAAAAATACTGCCGCGCCGTAAAACGCGGTTCATCTTTGCCAATGCTGGCGAAAATGACGCCGAATATTGGCGATATGTGTGAAGTCGCGCTGGCCGCCAAACGCGGCGGAGCCGACGGTATCGCCACCATCAACACCGTGAAATCCATTACTAACATCGACCTGAACCGCAAAATCGGGATGCCGGTGGTTAACGGTAAATCCAGCATCTCCGGTTATTCAGGAAAAGCGGTGAAACCCATTGCGCTGCGTTTTATCCAGCAGTTGCGAATGCACCCTGAACTGCGCGATTTCCCGATTAGCGGTATCGGCGGCATTGAAACCTGGGAAGACGCTGCCGAATTTCTGCTGCTGGGCGCAGCGACCCTACAGGTGACGACAGGCATTATGCAATACGGTTACCGCATTGTAGAAGATATGGCGAGCGGCCTCAGCCACTATCTGGCCGATCAGGGATTTGCCTCATTACAGGAGATGATCGGGCTGGCGAATGGCAATATTATCCCGGCGGAAGAGCTGGATCGCAGCTATATCGTCTATCCGCGGATTAATCAGGAGAAATGCGTCGGCTGCGGACGTTGCTATATCTCCTGCTATGACGGCGGTCATCAGGCGATGGAGTGGGATGAACACAGCCGCACGCCGCATTGCAATACGGAAAAATGCGTCGGTTGTCTGCTGTGCGGTCATGTCTGCCCGGTCGCCTGTATTGATTTAGGCGAGGTCAAATTTAAAAAAGGCGAAAAAGAACACGCGTTAACGCTGTAGCTCACGGTATGAAGCCCGGCGCGCAGTTTCGCTGCGCCGGGTTATCTGATAAGCAAAGCAATAGGTCTGGAGAACTACTTCTTACGCGCGTATTTCAGCGAGTCCAGCGCCACGGCGAAAATGATAATGCCGCCTTTGATAATGTACTGCCAGTACGGGTTTACCCCGATATAGGTCAGGCCGTAGTTGATGACGGTAAAGATAATGACGCCGGTCACCACGCCGAAGACCGTCCCCACTCCGCCGCTAAACGATACGCCCCCGACCACGCACGCGGCAATCGCATCCAGTTCATACATAAAGCCGAGGTTGTTGGTGGCAGAACCAATACGCCCTGCTTCCAGTAAGCCGCCGAAGGCATAAAACACGCCGGAGAGCGCATAAATCATCAGCAGGTTCAGCGCCACGTTTACGCCGGAAACTTTTGCCGCTTCCGGGTTGCCGCCAATAGCAAAAATGTTTTTACCAAAGCGGGTCTTATTCCACAGCACCCAGACAAACGCTACCGCAATCAGAGCGTAAAAGGTGATGTAGGAGAGCCGGAAACTGCCCATCGCCACAAAGCCCTGCGCAAAGGTGGAAAAGCCGCTGTCAAAGCCGGAAATGGGCGAAGCGCCGACAAAGTCATAGTAAAGGGAGTTGATCCCATAAACGATAATCATCGTGCCAAGCGTGGTAATAAACGGCGTCACGTTCAGGTAAGCAATGATGATGCCGTTCACCAGGCCAATCACCGCGCCAATCGCGCAGACAATCAGGATGACCAGCGCAATCGGCATGGTCGCCATTTCCGGAAACACTTTATTGGCGTTTTCCATTGATTGCAGTAATGTGGCCGCCACGACCGCCGCCAGCCCCACCTGACGCCCAGCCGACAGGTCTGTCCCCTGGGTGACAATGAGTCCCGCCACGCCCAGCGCGATAATAATACGTACCGAAGATTGCGTCAGAATATTACTTAAATTCAACAAACTTAAAAAAGTCGGGTCCTGGAAAATAATAATCGCCAGCAACACTAAAAGAACGACGTAAATTCCGCCCTCTTTCAGCCAGGTCAAAAAGCTTTTCTTGTTTAACGCACTCATAAGGAGCCCCTGATCTTAAAGGTGCAAAGAAGCAAGACGCAAAATTTCGTTTTGCGTTGTTGTTTTAGTATCGACAATGCCGGAAACGAGACCGTTACTCATCACCAGGATACGATCGGTAATCCCTAACAGCTCCGGCATTTCAGAAGAGATAATGATGATCCCCTTGCCTTTTTTCGCCAGTTCCGCAATAAGCTGATAAATTTCAAATTTTGCGCCGACATCAATGCCGCGGGTCGGTTCGTCCAGCATTAGTATTTCCGGCTGCGTTAATAGCCAGCGACCAATGATCACCTTTTGCTGATTGCCGCCGGAAAGCGAACCAATTTGCGTGCGATGCCCCGGCGTTTTTACCCGCATGGAATCAATGACCCATTGGGTGTCGCTTTTCATCCGGGAATTATCCAGTAAGCCCACTTTATTTTTATAATTACGGATATTCGAAATTAATGAGTTAAATCCGATATCCAGATAGGCGTAAATTCCGGTGGAACGACGTTCTTCCGTCACCAGCGCAAAACCGTGGTTAATCGCTTCGTTCGCAGTGTGATTATTAATTTTCTTGCCATGTAAAGTGATTGTCCCGGACGACTTCTCACGAATGCCAAACAGCGTTTCGACGATATCGGTACGCTTTGCCCCAACCAGACCGGCAATGCCCAGAATTTCGCCCTTGTGCAAATCAAAGGAGACATCGCGAATGGAAGGCTGGCGCAGCGAGGTCAGGTGACGAACCTCCAGAATCACATCGCCCGGCTTATTTTCTTTATCCGGAAAGCGCTGGTTCAGGGAACGCCCGACCATCATCGCAATGATCTTATCCATATCCAGCCCTTCCAGCGGCTGGGTGGCAATCCACTGACCGTCGCGCAAGATAGTAATTTCATCGCACAATTGAAAAATTTCTTCCATTTTATGCGAGATATAAACAATACCGCAGCCGCGTTCTTTCAGCTTGCGAATAATGGTGAACAGATGATTAACCTCTTTCTCAGTTAACGATGAGGTCGGTTCATCCATAATAACGATCTTAGCGTTATAGGAAAACGCCTTCGCAATTTCGATCATCTGCATTTGCGAAACGGATAACGTTCCTACGCGCGCGCGTGGGTCAATATCGATATCCAGTTCATCAAATATCGCTTTGGTATCCTGGTACATTTTATCCTGGTCGACAAACATACCTTTGGTGGGATAACGTCCCAGCCACATGTTATCCATGACCGAACGTTGTAATACCAGGTTTAACTCCTGGTGTACCATCGAAATCCCATTCTCCAGCGCTTCTTTCGCCGAATGGAAGTCCACTTCTTTTCCCTGAAATACAATGCTGCCGGAGTCTTTTTGATAAATACCGAAAAGACATTTTAATAATGTTGATTTGCCTGCGCCGTTTTCGCCCATTAATGCATGAATAGAGTGCGGACGAACGTTTAAGTTGACATTATCAAGCGCTTTCACGCCGGGAAATGATTTGTTAATGCCACGCATTTCCAACAAATATTCACCCGACGGCGGAGAGATCGTGCTGCCCATAATGATACCCTGTCGGCCTTTTTAATTATGACTATCCGCGCCGGATGGCAAAAGAAATACGTTATCCGGTCTGCGGCGCGTCACCCTTCCACGGTTTCAGGGCGCAACAAAATTGCGCCCACAGACGGAAAAGTTATTTTTGGGTAAATTCGCTCAGATTATCTTTGTCCACGCCGACATAAGGCACGCGCACGATTTTATTCTCAATCTTCCAGTTGGTGCCGTCAGCCGCGCCCTTGCCTTCGGCGAGGTTTTTCGCCAGATCGAATGTCGCTTTCGCCTGATTGTTAGCGTCATTCAGTACCGTACCGGCCATCGCGCCTGATTTCACCAGCGCCAGCGCTTCCGGTAACGCATCGACGCCAAAGACCGGAATCGACGATTTATTATGCGCTTTCAGCGCCTCTACCGCGCCCATCGCCATCGCATCGTTATTCGCGATAACCACTTCAATCTTGTTAGCGTTCGGGCCAGACAGCCAGGCATCCATCTTATCTTTTGCCTGCGCGGTATCCCACATGGCGGTGTCTAACGCCAGTTGCTCGGTCTGAATACCTTTATCATTTAACTCTTTCACCACATACGTCGTACGGGCTTCAGCATCCGGGTGCCCCGGCTCGCCTTTCAGCAGAACATACTGAATTTTACCGTCTTTATTCAGATCCCAACCCTGATTCGCCTGCCAGTGTTTGGCAATCAAGTCGCCCTGAATCACCCCGGATTCTTTAGAGTCAGTCCCGACATAATACGCCTTGTCATAGCTGTCCAGCGCTTTGCGGGAAGGCTCTTTGTTAAAGAACACCACCGGCACATTTTGCCCGCGCGCTTTCTCAATCACCGTACCGGCGGCTGCCGGGTCGACCAGGTTAATCGCCAGAGCTTTAACCCCTTTCGCCAATAAAACGTCAATTTGATCATTCTGTTTGGACTGATCGTTTTGCGAGTCATTCATCAGTAGCTGAACATCCGGCGCGGATTTGCCATCTTTTTCAATAGCCTTACGCACCACGGACATAAAGTTATCGTCATATTTATAAATCGTCACGCCAATACGAGTATCAGCCGCGTGCGCGTGCGCGCCGAATAACAGACTTGCCATCACGGCAGAAAGGGTCAGTACCTTCTTATTCATGGTAGCTCCGGTTTTATTATGTAGGGTATAGCGTAAAAAAATGCCCGGCTGTTCAGCACGTTAACGCGTGTTACTGAACGCCGAAGCGTATTTAGAGCCTATCCCACCAGGCGTTATTGGCGCAGCCAGTTTGGACACGGACAGCGCGCAAAAACCGGAGCGTACACGTAGTACGTGAGGTTTGACTCGCTACGCTCGCCCTTCGGGCCGCCGCTAGCGGCGTTCAAAACGCTAACGCGTTTTGGCGAGCACTGCCCAAGTCCAAAATGGCAAGTAAAATAGCCCTAATGGGATAGGCTCTTATTCAACTCTTTATTTTTGTCCGGTAGTCGCGGGATATTGTGATAACGGTTTTTATAAGCGAAATACCCCAGCAAAACTGACAACTAACTGTTACACATTAGTTACAGTGCGACAAACGTTGTCATCATAGCTATCACAATGTTAATAAACTGTGAATTTACTCACAGATTGAAAACGGTTACATGCGGGGCGTAATCAGTTAGTGATCAGTACCGCATTCTGTCGCCACGCCACCGAATGGCGCCGTACCAGGGTCGGCATAAAGCAGTGCGTCGCCGTGATATCCAGCGTGCCTGCGGCCCCCTGTAACGCCAGCTCGGTCGCGATTTTCGCCATAGAAGCAATAGGATAGCGCACGGTAGTCAACTGAGGATCGGTATAACGAGCAATAGGGATATCATCGAAACCGATGACAGACAGATGCAAGGGAATGGCGATGCCGTTATCTTTTAACGCCGTCAGCGCGCCCGCCGCCATGTTATCGTTATAGGCAAATACCGCCGTCAGTTGCAGATTGCGTCCCAGCAACTCAACCATTGCCGACTCGCCGCCCTGCATATCCGGCGTACCGGTGCCAATCCAGCTCTCCGACGCAGCAACCCCCTGCTCTTGCAGCGCGTGTAACCACCCTTCTCTGCGCATCGCGTCATCTTCAATACGGTGGCTGGAGGCCAGGTAGCCGATGCGTTGATGTCCATTATTCAGCAACATTCGGGTCGCCATTCTGGCGCCGCTCACATTGTCGAGACAGACACAACGATGCGCATAACCCGGCACGATACGGTTAATCAGCACCATACCGGGGATCTGATCCATAAAGTCGCTCAGCTCGCGATCGGTTAAGGCTTTTGAGTGAACAATCAATGCGTTACAACGCTGACGGATCAAGACTTCAATCGCATGGCGCTCTTTTTCCGCCTCATGATAACTGTTGCCAATGAGAACATATTTCTGGTGCTGCTGCGCGACCAGATCTACGGCTTTCACCAGAGCGCCGAAAAAGGCATCGGAAACATCCATGACCACGACGCCGATGGTGTCGCTCACCTGGGTGGCCAGCGCTTGCGCATTCGCATTTGGCCGATATCCCAGCAGGGTGACGGCCTGCATAACGGCGTCACGGGTGTCGGGACTGACCAACGCGCTGTTATTCAGTACGCGGGAAACGGTCGCTACAGACACGCCAGCCTGGCGCGCTACATCACGAATGGTGATCATATTCACAGCCCTGTTTGAGTTCAAAAATGCTCACAAATGCCCCGTTAGCAGGCGGCTATTTTGTCAGCACCCTGCCCAGGGCTGCGTGAGAAACATCACAGGGATGGAAACGGTTACAGCCATTTTGTTAATGAATGTGATCCAGATCGTTATCTGAGCGATCCTGACGCGCGCAACGTCAGTTGACGCCATAACCACTCGACCGGTCCCTGTCGCCAGAAACGTAGCCAGATGACGGAAAAGAGAAGGTTTATTGCCCATACCGGAACGACAAAGAACAAGAGTTCCAGTCGATTGAATTTCATAAATAAGCCAAACTGATAAAACAGCGTGGTACAGATGATCGTCTGCAGCAGATAATTGGTCAGCGCCATTCGCCCTACGCAGGCAATGGCAAGCGTCAGTCTGCATCGGCTAAGCTGCGGCCAGAAGCCAAACATCAGCGCGGCATAGCCCAGCGTTTGCAACGGCGCGCTCAGTTCGCGCGGCGCCTGCAATAAGAAGGCGCACCAGCGGTACGCCCAGTCCAGCCGCCATTGTAAAATGACCGCAGGCAGGTTGATCATTAGCCCTAACGCCACCAGCAGAACCCCGGTACGGCGATAGTGCCGCAGACTGTACTGACCTTTCAGCCAGCCGCTACGCATTAGCGCAGCGCCCAGCAGCATCATACCTGCCAGTTGCCAGCCATACTGCGCGCCGAGCGCCAGTAAACTATTTGACAGCATCTCTGCCCGGTTGCTGATAGCCTCCATGCCGCCGTTCAGCTTCCAGTATTTTTCATACAATATTGCCGACGCATCCGGCGTCCAGGCGCGGCTGGTTTCGCTACTCGATACCACGCCCAGCAGCAGCAGCACGCCAATCCCGACCAGATAAAGGAGTATGCCGGTATTGAACAGGCTTTTTACCGAAGGCGCGTCGCGTATCAGTCGCCAGCAAATTAATCCGACCAGACCGTAGGCCAGCAGAATGTCGCCGTCCCAAAAGAATAACGCATGGATAAAACCTAACAGTACCAATAGCGTTAAGCGCGACTGAATCCACTGTTTACCACGCGGAAGCAGCATTTGTAGCCCCGCGCCAAACAACAATGCGAACAGCGTAAGAAATTTAGCCTGCGCCACAATATCGAGAATCGCCCAGGACCAGGCGTCTTCGGGAACGATCGCGCCATACCAGGCGGGATTGAGATAAGCCGCCTTCGGCAATCCAAAGGCGCTAATGTTAAGAAGCAGGATACCGAGGATGGCAACGCCACGTACAAAATCCAGCGTGACATTACGCTCCATCGTCTCCGCCTTAATCATGGATGATGGCGAACGGCACGCAGAAACTCCTGGCGCGTATTCTGGCTGGACTTAAACAATCCGCCCAGCGACGTCGTCGTCGTGGCGCTGGTTGCGTCACGAATACCGCGCGCTTTCACGCAGTAATGCACCGCATCAATCGATACCGCTACATTATTGGTGCCGAGCAAGGTTTGCAGCGCCGTCAGAATTTGTTGGGTCAAACGTTCCTGAACCTGCGGACGCTGGGCGAAGAATTGCACGATGCGGTTAATTTTCGACAGGCCGATCACGGAATCTTTGGGGATATACGCGACGGTCGCTTTGCCATCAATGGTCACAAAGTGATGTTCACAGGTGCTGGTCAGCGTGATATCGCGGACGGTGACCATTTCATCCACCTTCATTTTATTTTCAATGAGGGTAATTTTCGGGAAATTGGCATAGTCGAGGCCGGCGAAAATCTCGTCAACGTACATCTTAGCGATACGATGCGGCGTTTCCATCAGACTGTCATCGCTCAAATCGAGATTCAACAACTGCATAATCTCAGTCATATGCCCTGCGATAAGGCTTTTTCGCGTTTTATTATCCAGTTCATCCATAGGCGGGCGCAGCGGCGTTTCCAGCCCCCGGGCAACCAGCGCGTCATGAACCAGGGCCGCTTCTTTACTGAGTGATGGCATTAATCGTGTTCTCCTGCAGGTGTGGCGCCTCTGCCCTACATGGGGCAAAGTTTGTCAATATTGTGACAGTGTGATTATTGTGCGTGAGGTAGCGCACATAATCCAGTATTCACGCCCATAATTGTTGAAATTGTCGCTGCCTTTCATGACATCTTTTCCGGTGCGAGAATGCTGGCAGGACAAAGGGCATATTTGTTAACGCAACGTTATTTAAATGATGAAGCATGTTTATGTATTACGGAAGTGAAAGTTACTCACAACGCGGTGAATAATCTGTATTATGAAGAATCTGCATACCTTATCAGGTTCACCATAAAAGGAGCCCCCGCATGGAAATGCTCGAAGAGCACCGATGTTTTGGCGGCTGGCAGCAGCGCTGGCGTCATCATGCCGCCACGCTAAACTGCGCCATGACATTCAGCATTTTTCTTCCGCCGACTCAGGATAATGAACCGCCTCCGGTACTGTACTGGTTGTCCGGATTGACCTGCAATGATGAGAATTTTACCACCAAAGCAGGCGCGCAGCGTATCGCAGCAGAACTGGGCATTGTATTGGTGATGCCGGATACCAGTCCACGCGGTGAACAGGTCGCCAACGATAGCGGATACGATTTAGGCCACGGCGCCGGGTTTTATCTCAATGCCACACAGCCGCCCTGGGCCAGCCATTATCGTATGTACGATTACCTGCGCGATGAGCTTCCGGCGCTTATCCAGACACAGTTTAACGTCAGCGACCGTTGCGCCATCAGCGGGCACTCGATGGGCGGCCACGGCGCGTTAATCATGGCGCTGAAAAATCCGGGCAAATACACCAGCGTCTCTGCTTTTGCGCCCATCGTCAACCCCAGCCGCGTGCCGTGGGGAATCAAAGCGCTTACCGCTTATCTCGGCGACGATGAATCAGCGTGGACTGAGTGGGATAGCTGCGAATTAATGCTGGCCAGCCAGCCGCAGGACGCCATTCCTGTGCTCATCGATCAGGGCGACAGCGATCAATTCCTCGCCGATCAACTTCAGCCCGCCGTACTGGCGGAAGCCGCGCGGCAAACCGCCTGGCCGATGACGCTACGAATCCAGCCCGGTTACGATCATAGCTATTATTTTATTGCGTCCTTCATCGAGGACCATCTGCGCTTTCATGCCCGGTATTTACGGGACGAGCGTGAGACGTCACCAACATAATGAATTTTCCAGCGCCGCGCTGTAATTCACCTCCTCCGACTGCGGCGCGGAAGATTTATTATTTAAATCCGCGGCCTGCTGGCGTACCTGAAGGCGGCCGCTGCCCTCTCCGCCTTCATAACTTTCGTGAAAATTACGCAGCTCGGATTCAAACAGCACCGCATCAAGATTATGCAACTTATCCAGCGCCCGCAGGAGAGAAATTAACGTATCAAGATTGAGCCCTCCCCCCTTCTCGATACGCTTGATGGTGGCAATGCCAACGTGCGCGCGATCGGCAAGCTGCTGCTGGGTCATCGAAAGAGACAGACGCGTCTCCTTTAAGCGGGCGCACAACGACAGGATAATCTCGTCGTTATTCATCGTATTGTATTTCACGCTGTTACCCTCTCTTGCGCGGCTGAATTTTCCCCAGCGAACCATGATACGTTTCACGGTATTTAGCGCTCATGTCTTTACCGGTCTCGTACATCGCAGCAATGATCTCATCGAGCGAAATACAGGGTTCGCTTACACGACTCATCGCCATCGTCGCCGCGTTTATCGCTTTCACGGCAGAGATGGCATTTCTCTCTATGCAGGGAATTTGTACCTGTCCGCCCAGCGGATCGCAGGTCAATCCCAGATGATGTTCCATGGCAATTTCAGCGGCGCTCAGCGTTTGCTCCACGGATGCGCCCATCAGTTCAGCCAGGCCCGCAGCCGCCATTGAGCACGCCACGCCGATTTCCCCCTGACAGCCAACTTCAGATCCCAGAATAGAGGCGTTTTGTTTAAACAACATCGCGATAGCGGCGGCGGTCAGGAAGAAACGGGTCAGAGCACCGGGCTCCAGCGGCGTGACAAATTTATCATACCAGCAGAGCGCTGCCGGAATGATGCCGCACGCGCCATTAGTTGGCGCGGTAACAATCTGTCCGCCGCTGGCATTTTCTTCGCTTACCGCAATCGCGAAGGCATTGACCCAGTTCAGCGCGGTTAAAAAATCGCTGGCGGAACGGTTAGCCTGTAACGTCTTATGTAACGCACAGGCACGCCGCGGTACCTGATAGGGACCGGGTAATACCCCCTCAGTATGCAGGCCGCGATAAACCGCCTGCTGCATCACGTCCCATATTTGCACCAGATAATTCTGCAATGTCTGTGGCGAGTGGCGGCACAGCTCATTTTTCATCATCAGCGCCGCCACGGACAGGCCGTTATGCCGACACAGCGCCAGCAACTGCGCGGCATGACTAAATTCAAAGGGCGACACTGTACGCAAAGGAAGCGATGGCGTCAGCGGCTCGCCATGCTTGCGAACCTGCCCGGCGCCGGTCGAAAACCAGGTCTCTGCATACACCGTGAAATAATCATCTCTGGCGCGAAACGTCATGGCATAAGGATGGCCTGGATGCGCCTGGTGATTGGCGATAATCTTGACTTTTATCGTGATTCCGCCCGCGTCGGAGAGCGGGAGTTCGATTTTGTTTTCATTTTCCGCACGCTTAATCACCGCCATATGCGAACGGAGATTGACATTCTCCGGCTGGTAGCCCAGCAGCCCAAGATAAAGGGCGGTATCCACATTGTGGCACTTGCGGCTTAACGATAACGCGCCATACAGCTCGATTTCAACTTCCCGAATTAGCGGCAACGTCTCTTGTTCTCTGAGCAATGAAATAAAGTGACAGGCGGCGCGCATCGGCCCTACGGTACGTGAGCTGGATGGACCTATTACTATTTTGAATATATCAAGGCAACTCTCCATCGTTATATCAATCCTTTCAGTCTCATTCGCGTTCAGTAATAAATAACATCCTCGCACAGTTGGCATATCAAAAGTGATACCTTTTGTGTCTGAACTTTACCTGGTATCAAAAACAACGCTTTTTTAGCCCTTTTCTGGCGGTGATATCTGTGATAGCACAAGATTCCACGCCGCAAAAGAGCCATTATAATACCCGTAAATTAAGGGAGTTATCATATGAGCATTATTTATTTTATTACTACACAGGATATCGATACGTTTCAGAAAAAATTACAGGAAACGTTATTTAATGCCGTCACCATGCCGTTTCCGCTATTATTTGATAAACGTTATGCCGCGCTTATCAATACCGCTTATTTAAAGCTTACGCTGCCAGCGGAATGTCTGACGCCTGAATTTTATCGCTATTTACGCGAACTCTCATTGCAATGGCAGTTTGATTTTTTTATTAAGCCGCAGCCACTGCCTGCTAACGGTATTATCGCGTTTGATATGGACTCGACATTTATTGCGGAAGAAGGCGTGGATGAAATTGCCCGCGAGCTTGGCATGTCGACGCAAATCACCGCCATTACCCAACAGGCGATGGAGGGCAAGCTTGATTTTAACGCCAGTTTTACCCGACGTATCGGAATGTTGAAAGGCACACCGAAAGCAGTGCTGAACGCCGTATGCGATCGCATGACCCTTTCGCCAGGCCTGTTAACTATTCTGCCAGTCATCAAGGCCAAAGGATTTAAAACCGCGATTATCTCCGGGGGACTGGATATATTCACCCAGCGTCTAAAAGAACGGTATCAACTGGATTATGCCTTTTCGAATACGGTTGAAATACGCGATAACGTTCTGACGGATAACATTACCTTGCCGATTATGAATGCCGCAAACAAAAAACAGACTCTGGTTGACCTGGCTGCCCGGTTAAATATTGCCACGGAGAATATTATTGCCTGCGGCGATGGTGCCAACGATCTGCCGATGTTAGAACATGCTGGCACCGGTATTGCCTGGAAGGCGAAGCCGGTTGTACGGGAAAAAATCCACCATCAGATTAATCATCACGGTTTCGAATTGCTTCTTTTTCTTATTGAAGATGAATTATAACGCGACTCACCTCGCCGGAAGGGAATTTTAAAATGAGTATAAAAACATTTATTTTCAGCCAGCCCGATAAGCCGATTGTAAAAGAGAAAAAAGAGATAGACCAGACCTATAAAAAATTTCGTCTTGAGATTATCGCCTCGGTCTTTATCTCTTATGCCGTCTTTTATCTTACCCGTAAAAACTTCTCCGCCGCGATGCCGGCCATGCTGACGGAAACGTCGCTGACCGCAGAAGACTTCGCCATTATGTCTTCTATTTTTTACATTCTTTATGGCGCGATGAAGTTTGTCGGCGGGATGCTGGTCGATAAAATTAACCCGAAAGCCATGACCGGCCCGGTGCTGATTGGCGTGGGGATTGTAAATATTCTGTTCGGCTTTTCCGATAGCGTGGCGGCATTCTACGTGTTGTACAGTCTCAATGCGATATTACAGGGCACCAGCTTTCCGCCGATGGCGAAAATTATGGCCTCGTGGTTTTCGAAAAACGAACGGGGACGCTGGTGGGCTATCGTTGAAGCGGCGCACAATATCGGCGGCAGCCTCGCGCCGCTGCTGACCAGTTTTGCTATCGCCTTTAGCGGTAGCTGGAAAATGGGGTTTTATGTTCCCGGCGCCATTTCGCTGCTGATGGGGATAGTGGCGCTATTTACCATTAAAGATCGTCCCGGTACGTTAGGTTTGCCCAACGTGGGGCGGTGGCGTAACGACCCGACGGAACTGGCCCAGGTCAAGGCCAGCCCGGTCAACCTGAGCTTCTGGCAGATTTTTGTGAAATATATCCTGACCAATCCACTGGTATGGATCATTATTATCGGCGATATGTCGGTTTATATTGCGCGCACCATCCTTAACGACTGGCCGCAGATTTACTATTCGCAGGTTCACGGCTGGAGCCTGATAAAAGCGAACTCGATTATTTCCTGGTTTGAGGCGGGCGGACTGGCAGGTGGGTTGCTGGCAGGCTACTTGTCTGACTTTATGTTCAAAAGTAACCGCTGGATGACCGGGTTAATCTTCGCGTTAGCGCTGTGCATATGCATCGTGCTGGTGCCGCTGGTTCAGGATACCTCTTACACCCTCACCGCGATTCTGTTCACCATCATGGGCTTCGCCTTATACGGACCGCATATGCTTTTTGCCGTCGGCTGTCTGGATGTGACCCATAAGGATGCGGCGGGATCGATTACCGGCTTTCGGGGATTGTTCAGCTATGTCGGCGCGGCAATGGCCGGTGTGCCGGTAATTATGGTGAAAAATAGCTGGGCGTGGTCGGGCGTTTATATCTATGCGTTAATCGCCATTCTGCTAACGACTCTGTCGCTGGCGCTGCTCTCCAGGCTGCATCGGTTATAACATTCTGGCGACAGCGGCAAAACGCGGCTGTCGCCAGTCTCTGTCAGAAACGGTAATCCACCGCCATAAAGTAACGACGTCCGTCTTCGGTATAACCGTAGTCGTCGCGTTTGAGATCTTTATCGCCCACGTTCAGAACGCCCGCACGCAGTTTAACGTTTTTCGTCGCCTGCCATGCCGCGCCGGTATCCCAGACCACGTACCCACCCGGCGTTTTCGCCGTTGCGCTGTCGGCCCGCTTACGCCCGGTATAATTCCCTGATACGTAGAATGACCAGTCTTCGAGCTGCGTCGGTTTCCAGTCCAGCGTACCGTTCGCGGTGTGGAACGGCAGATCGGAAAGCGGCTTGTTCCCGCCATTACTGACGTCGCGTCCGTCGTTATAGGTGTAATTCAACGACAGTTTCCACGCCTCGTTAAACGGAACTTTCAACTCGGTTTCCACGCCCTGAATACGCGCTTTATTCACGTTGTAATAACGGAAGACCGGAACGCGCTGTCCCCGACTGTTGGTTTCGAAACCGACAAAGTTGGAATAGCCGGGCGCGGCGTTAACGTCAGCGGTACGGCTAATGCTGATGCGATCGTCTACATCGTTACGGAACGTGGTAACGCTCGCTTCCACGCCCTCCAGTATGCCCTCTTCACCCCGGTAATAAAGGCCGAGCTCCCAGCTTTCACTGGTTTCAGGTTTCAGATCCGGGCTACCGACAATGCGGCATCCGCCACGGCAGGAGTTGGTCGTCCAGTCCGGACTTAATTGCAATAGCGACGGCGCTTTAAAGGCCGTGGCCCACCCACCTTTCACCGTCAGGGTATCCGTTGCGTTATAGACCAGATAAGCACGCGGGCTCCAGTGATCGCCATAGGTTTCATGGTCATCCATACGAATACCGGTGGTCAGCGCCAGCGGTTCGAAGATGCGCCACTCATCTTCAAGGAACAGAGCATACTGGCTGGCGGAGGTTTTAGTACTGGAACCGCCGGTCAGGTTCACCGCATCGCTCAGTTTATCGTGACGCCATTCGCCGCCGAAGGTGAGGAACTGGTTGACAGGCGCTAACGGCAGAACGTATTTCCCGTCAATCGAATTGCTTTCTGACGTGATAGGGCTACTGTTGCCGGGGTTTTTGTTTTCCACTTTTTCGCCGTAGAACTTGAGCTCGCTGTTGCCGAGATCCCAACGTCCGTTATGGCTCAACGCGTAGTTTTGCCGTTCCAGACGGTTTTTATCCAGCGAGTCGGAGTCCCGGTCCTGGCGATCAAAACCGTAGCCTGCGGTAACGTCATGATTTTCGTTTGGTGTCCAGGCAAACTCGACGTTTCCATCCCGGCTGGTAAATCCTTCAATGCGCGGCGTTTCACCCGTAGCAGTGGTGGCGGAACTCTGCTGCTCGTCTTTTTCGCGTTTCGCCAGGCTACCGTAGGCTTTCATTCCCAGCACGCCGTCGATCAGCGGACCGCTGGTAAAGAACTGACCGTTATAGGTATCGCCACGGTCGCGATGTTCCTGAATAGTGGAGTCAACCGTGACGCTGCCATGCCATTTCTGACCAATCTTTTTGGTGATAATGTTGACCACACCGCCCAGCGCATCGGAGCCATACAGCGAGGACATGGGGCCACGCACCACTTCAATGCGTTCGATAGCGTCAACCGGTATCCAGTTCAGATCAAAATCATTATGGCGGAAGACCGCGTTACGGGAGTTAACGCGCTTACCGTCGATCAGGATCAGCGTATAACTGCTGTCCAGACCACGAATACTCACGCCTTTACGGTTATCCCCTTCGTTAGTGAGCTGTACGCCCGGCACCTCTTTCAGGACATCTTTCAGGTTTTGCACGGGCCTGCGCTGTAAATCTTGCTGGGTAATGACGCTGATACTTGCTGGCGCATCTTTCAGATTTTGTTCGATGGCGGACGCGGTAACGACCATGGTTTCACCATCATCCGTTGCCGCGGCAACCGGCCAGGCCAACGTAACTGCGGACATACAAAGCCCTACCCGAACGAAAGGGTTAAACCTAAACATTCCATTTCTCCATGAGGTAAATACGACAAAAAAAAATCGGTTATCGCTCACAACGCATTACGTTTCGCCTGCGATAACGGTTATCACGGCGAACTCTTTTTATGCAGGCGAGTCGGGCTCATGAGTGACGGTCGCGCCCGAATCTTCATCCTTTCTGATTTCGAGCGTAACGATAAAGCAAACGATAATAATTATCAATTTAATTGTTAATAATTATGTCATTTGAACCAATCATGAAGAAAAAACAAAAAACCCTCTCGAATGAGAGGGTTAGAAGGGTCAGGTTCAGGCAGTCCGTGCCGAATAGCGGCATAAAGCCTATCTGGCCTATGACGAGAATACCGCGTTACTTTTTAACGCGTTCCGGGAAGTGCATTTCGCTATAGCGCACGAAATGCGTACCTTTTATCAGCTTGTAGCCGAACCAGATAATCAGGAACAGCGGAATACCGATATAGGTCGCCGCGACGCCGCCCCAGTCGATGGTATCTTTCAGGAACGCTTCATAGTTCTGCCCCAACGTAATAATCAGGCACAGTACAAAGGCGAAAATCGGCCCCAGCGGGAAGAACCCGGAACGGTACGGCAAATCATTCACATCATACCCTTGTATCACGTAACCGCGACGGAAGCGATAATGGCTAATAGCAATCCCCAGCCAGGCGATGAAGCCCGTCATACCGGAGGTGTTCAACAGCCACAGATAGACCGTCTGGTTGCCGAACATTGAGGTCAAAAAGCAAAGACCGGCAATCACGGTGGTGGCATAAAGCGCATTGCGCGGTACGCCGCCGCGGGACAATTTCGCAAAAATACGCGGGGCCTTACCGTCACAGGCCAGGGTGTAGAGCATACGGGTCGAGGCATACATCCCGGAGTTACCCGCAGACAGTACCGCTGTCAGGATAACCGCATTCATTACCGCCGCCGCAGACAACAAGCCCGCATGCTGGAACACTAAGGTAAACGGACTGACGCTAATGTCTTTGACGTCGTTACGCAGCAGATTTGGATCGGTATAAGGAATGATCAGGCTGATAATCAAAATCGCGAAAACATAAAACAGCAGAATACGCCAGAACACCTGACGCACCGCGCGCGGAATATTCTTCTCCGGGTTTTCAGATTCCCCGGCGGCAATACCAATCAGCTCAGTTCCCTGGAAAGAGAAGCCCACGATCATCGCGACGCCAATCATTGCCGCAAAACCGCCAGCAAAAGGCGCATCGCCCGTCGTCCAGTTGCTCCAGCCGACCGGCTCGACACCTTTAAAGATACCGATAATCATCGCTACGCCAACGATGATGAAGATAATAACGGTCGCGACTTTAATTAACGAGAACCAGTACTCCGCCTCGCCAAAACCGCGCACGGAAATGTAGTTCAGCAAGAAAATGACGCAGAGGAATAGCGCGCTCCAGATCCAGCCCGGCGTGTCCGGGAACCACCAGCCCATCACCAATTGCGCGGCAACCAGGTCAACAGCGATAGTCACCGCCCAGTTGTACCAGTAGTTCCAGCCCAGCGCGAAACCAAAGCCTTCTTCCACATAGTTCTGACCATATGTCGCAAACGAGCCAGATACTGGCATATAGGCCGCCAGCTCGCCAAGGCTGGTCATCAGGAAGTAGACCATCAAACCAATCAGAATATAAGAAAACAGCGCGCCGCCTGGCCCCGCCTGAGAAATTGTCGCACCAGATGCAACGAAAAGACCTGTCCCGATGGAGCCGCCAATGGCAATCATCGTCAGGTGACGCGCCTTTAATTCGCGACGTAGCGCGGGCGCTTCTGTGGTTTTAGTTTTGGAACCCATGTGAAAATGCTATCCATCCAAAAAATGAGGCGCGATTGTAACAGACGAAATACTATCCTTCCGACACAAATGCGCGGTTATAAGAGACCTTCATGACCGGCCACGGATTATAAGTAAAGCAGAGAATAACGTATACGTAAGCGGATACTAAAAATGGCGATGCCGCCCGGGCAGCCCTCCTCTTCACCTTTATTCACAGTAACTCAAAAAACGCTGCAACGCGTTAGAAAGATGTTTCTGCCGATGATGAACACGCCACAACGTGCGCACCAGGCGCGGTAACGGCACCGCGACTTCGCCCAGGGTTCCCGCCTGAAGTTGTTCAGCAATCACCCGGCGCGATAAACAGCTTATCCCCAGTCCATGACGCACTGCATGTTTGATCGCTTCTGAATTCCCCAACTCCATCGCCATATGAAAGCGCGGCAAATGCGACAACAGCAAATAATCGACAATTTCCCGCGTACCGGAACCGCGCTCGCGTAAAATCCATGGGGATGCCGCAAGCTGTTCCAGCGTCACCGGCCCCTGCGTCAGCGGCGAGGACGGCGCGGCAAAGACCACCAACTCATCTTCCAGCCACGGCTCAGAGATAATCTCTGTACTGTGACACGGCCCTTCAATCAGGCCGATATCAACCCGAAAATCCAGCACCGCGTTAATCACGTCCTGGCTGTTTCCCACGCTGAGTTCCAGCGGCAAGGCCGGATAATGCTGGCGATAGCGGGCAATCATGGCGGGTAAAATGTAATTGCCGATGGTGCTACTGGCATAAACCCGTATCGCGCCGTTATCTTCACGAAATAGCTGCTCAATTTCTACCGCTTGCTCCAGCAATGCCAGCGCGCGCGGATATAACAAGCGCCCATGTTCGTTGACCACCAGCCGTTTCCCCACCCGATCAAACAACTGTACGCCGAGCTGACCTTCCAGATCGGTGAGCGCGGCGCTAACGGCGGACTGCGATAATGACAGCATGACCGACGCCTGGGTTGTTGAACCGCTTTTCAGTACTTCAGCAAACACTTCAAGTTGTCGTAGCGTAATATGCATAGTCGTATCCCACCGATAGCGTTTCACTTACCACTTATAAAGATTAATTATAAATATATAATCAATTTTATTTTTAAACCAGATCACCGTAACCTTATTGTCCATATACAGGAGAAGGTTATGACAGAACTCACCTTGCAGAATCATCGTCGTACAATGTGGCATTTTATACCGGGGCTCGCTCTGAGCGCCGTCATTACAGGAGTCGCCCTGTGGGGCGGCGCTATCCCTGCCGTTGCAGGCGCGGGGTTCAGCGCCCTGACCCTGGCTATCCTGCTGGGTATGGTTATCGGGAATACCGTCTATCCACAAATATGGAAACAATGCGACGGCGGCGTGCTGTTTGCAAAACAACATTTACTGCGTTTAGGGATTATCCTTTACGGCTTCCGCCTTACCTTTTCACAAATCGCCGATGTGGGTATTAGCGGTATTGTGATTGACGTATTAACGCTTTCCAGCACGTTCATGCTGGCCTGCTTCTTAGGCCAAAAAGTCTTTGGTCTGGACAGGCACACCAGCTGGCTGATTGGCGCCGGTAGCAGTATCTGCGGCGCGGCGGCGGTACTGGCGACAGAACCGGTGGTAAAAGCGGAAGCCAGTAAGGTTACTGTAGCCGTCGCGACTGTCGTTATTTTCGGCACCATCGCCATTTTCCTTTACCCGGCAATGTATCCGCTGCTGGCGCACTGGTTCAGCCCGGAAACTTACGGCATCTATATCGGCTCAACCATGCATGAAGTCGCGCAAGTGGTCGCAGCGGGTCACGCCGTTAGCCCGGATGCGGAAAATGCGGCAGTTATCGCTAAGATGCTGCGTGTCATGATGCTGGCGCCGTTCCTGATCATTCTGGCGGCGCGCGTTAAACAGCTTTCACCGGCGACCGGCGCGGAAAAAAGCAAAATTACCATTCCGTGGTTTGCTATTTTCTTCATCGTAGTGGCGATCTTCAACTCTTTCCACCTGCTGCCGAAAGCCGTGGTGGATATGCTGGTAACGCTGGACACGGTGCTGCTGGCGATGGCAATGGCGGCGTTGGGTCTGACCACTCACGTTAGCGCATTGAAAAAAGCGGGGGCGAAACCGCTGCTGATGGCGCTGGCATTATTCGCCTGGCTGATTATTGGCGGTGGCGCCATTAACGTCCTAATCCATAGCCTTATCGCATAAATTATTACGTTTCACGCCTGTTAACCCGTTATCATAGCGTTCGTAATGAACCGTTAGCGGGTTTAACAGGAGTCTTTTATGAAATACATCGGAGCGCACGTCAGCGCTGCTGGCGGTCTGGCTAACGCCCCTGCCCGCGCGGCTGAAATTGGCGCAACGGCCTTTGCGCTTTTCACAAAAAACCAGCGTCAGTGGCGTGCCGCCCCCCTTACTCCCCAGGTCATTAATGACTTTAAAATCGCCTGTGAAAAGTATCATTTCTCGGCGGCGCAAATCCTTCCCCACGATAGTTACCTGATTAATCTGGGCCATCCGGTCAGTGAAGCGCTGGAAAAATCACGCGATGCCTTTCTCGATGAAATGCAACGCTGTGAACAACTCGGCTTAACCTTGCTTAATTTTCATCCCGGTAGCCATCTGATGCAGATTGCACAGGAGGATTGCCTGGCGCGGATCGCGGAATCCATCAATATTGCCCTCGCGCAGACCGAGGGCGTTACGGCGGTTATCGAAAATACAGCCGGTCAGGGCAGTAATCTGGGGTTTGAGTTTGAACAGTTAGCCGCCATCATCGACGGCGTGGAAGATAAGTCGCGCGTTGGTGTCTGTATCGATACCTGCCATGCCTTTGCCGCCGGATACGATCTGCGTACGCCAGAGGCGTGCGAAAAAACGTTCGCCGAATTCGGGAAAATTGTCGGATTTCAGTATTTGCGCGGAATGCATCTTAACGACGCCAAAAGCGCCTTCGGTAGCCGCGTTGACCGTCATCACAGCCTGGGTGAAGGCAATATCGGCCACGATGCGTTTCGTTGGATTATGCAGGATGCGCGTTTTGACGGTATTCCGCTGATACTGGAGACCATCAATCCTGATATCTGGGCGGAAGAGATTGCGTGGTTAAAAGCCCAGCAAATTGCCGAAGCGGTGGCCTGACGCTCAATGTTCTTCAGGCAATAAAAAAGGCAGAGCGCGCTCTGCCTTTTTTAGCGTGTTTCTCTTACGCCGCTTTTGCCGCGACTTCCGTCTCCGGACGTTTCAGGACGGCATAAGCCAGCCCTGCCACCAGCGTACCGGCCACAATTGCCAGCAGGTATCCCAATACCGGCGTAATTGCGCCTGGGATAAGCAGAACAAACAGACCGCCATGCGGCGCCATCAATTTTGCGCCTACCGCCATAGAAATGGCCCCGGTCAACGCGCCGCCAACGATACAGCACGGCAGTACACGCATCGGGTCGCGTGCCGCAAACGGAATAGCACCTTCAGTGATAAAGCACAGCCCCAGCACCAACGCCGCTTTACCGCCTTCCTGCTGCGCTTTGTCGAACTTACGACGCGCCACCATCGTTGCCAGACCCAGCGCTAACGGCGGTACCATACCTGCGGCCATGATCGCCGCCATCGGCGCGTAAGTTTGCGTACTCAGCAGACCAACGCCAAACGCATACGCCGCTTTGTTCACCGGGCCGCCCATGTCGGTACACATCATCCCGCCGAGAATCGCGCCCAACAGCACCGCGTTTGCCGTCCCCATGGTTTGCAACCAGTGGGTGAGCCCTTCCAGAATCCCGGCAACCGGTTTACCGATCAGGTAAATCATCGCCAGCCCCACCACGAGACTGGAAATTAACGGGATGATCAGGATTGGCTTCAACGCTTCCATACTTTGCGGAAGTTTCAGTTTGGTACTGATAAGCTTCGCCATATACCCGGCAAGGAAGCCGGCAATGATCCCGCCGATAAAACCGGAACCGGTGCTAACCGCCAGCATACCGCCAATCAGACCTGGCGTAAGGCCTGGGCGATCCGCGATGGAGAAAGCGATATAACCCGCCAGTACCGGCACCATCAGCGCAAACGCCGAACCGCCGCCGATCTGCATCAGCGCCGCCGCCAGCGTGTCCGGCACCTTAAAGGCTTCAATACCAAAGGCGAAGGAAAGCGCAATACACAGTCCCCCGGCAACCACCATAGGTAGCATGTAAGAAACGCCCGTCAACAGATGCCGGTATGCGCCAGCGCTCTCTTTCTTCCCTTCGGTCGCCGCTTGCGATGCCTTACCCGCCGGTTGATACGGCGTCGCTTCCGCTACAGCTTTATCCAGCTCCTGCGCCGTCTTTTTCAGCGCCAGGCCGGTCGACGTGCGGTACATTGGGAGACCGGCAAACTTCGCCAGATCCACTTCGATATCCGCCGCCACAATCACTAAATCCGCTTCCGCCACCTCTTCCGGGGTGATGGCATTGCCGGCCCCCACGGAGCCGCGCGTTTCGACTTTTACCCACCAGCCGCGTTTTTTCGCTTCTGTTTCAATGGCTTCAGCCGCCATAAAAGTATGAGCGACGCCGGTCGGGCAGGCCGTTACCGCGACCACGCGTTTCGGACCGCCGCTCGCCGCAGGAACAGCCGCAGCAGGGGCGCTGTAAGGGGTCGCATGGCTTTTGGCTTCACTCAGAAACAGTTCCGGATGCGCGACGGCGCGACCAATATCCCCCAGCCAAACCTTTTTGCCGTTCAGAGCATTGTCGTTCGGCAGAGATTCGCCCAGCACGATCGCCAGCTCAGCATCATTCGGATTGTCGATAATTTCCAGATTTGCTTTATGCGCCGCCGCTCCAAGCAGGGTTTTCGCCATGTAAGCGCGAGCCTGGCCGAGATTAGCGTCAATTATCAGCAGCGTTTTCATTATGCCTCTCCTGCTGTCAGTTAAACGGTTGTAAGTCGACACGCGCCATCATTGCGGCCAACTGAGGACGATCGGTAATACCCACATTGCTCTGGCTGACCGCCAGCGCGGCAACCGCCGTCGCCAGACGCAGCGTATGTTCGCTGGACTCGCGCATCAGCAGGCCGTAAATCAATCCGCCAACCATGGAATCGCCTGCGCCGACGGTACTTACCACGTCAACCGCCGGTGGTTTAGCGATCCATTCTCCTGAGGCGTTAACCCACAGCGCGCCTTCCGCCCCCAGCGAAATCACCACATGAGCGATACCCTGTTCGCGTAACGCGTGCGCCGCATCAATTACATCTTTCATTTCCGGGAGCTTACGACCCGCCCAAATTTCCAGTTCGCGGCGATTCGGTTTCACCAGCCACGGCGCAGCTTTAAGACCGGCGACTAACGCTTCACGGCTACTATCAAAGATAATGCATGGACACTGGCTGCGCAGACGCGTCATCCAGTCGGTGAACGCTTCCGGGCTCACACCAGCCGGTAAGCTACCGCTGACGCAGACCATATCGAACTGACCCAGCCAGCTCAGGGAGTCGTTAACAAAGCGTTCCCAGTCTGCGGGGGTCACGTCAAAGCCGGAAAAGTTGAAGTCGGTCACTTCGCCATCTTTTTCCGTCAGCTTCACGTTGATGCGGGTCCGGCCCTGAACCACCTGAAAGCGGTTAGCGATACCCAGTTCGCTGAACAATTGCTGAAAACCGTCCTGGTTATCTTTACCGAGAAAACCGCCGACGGTGACGTCGATGCCTAAGTCTTTCAGCACTTTGGCAACGTTAATGCCTTTGCCCGCCGCGTGCAGACCCGTGGTTTTCACCAGGTTCACTTCGCCGCGTTCGATTTCAGGGCAAAACCCAACCAGATCATAAGCCGGATTAAGGGTAATGGTGGCGACACGCCTGCTCATTATGCGCCCTCCCCGAGACCGGCGGCGATCGCATCGCCAATCGCTTTCAGCGCCTGTTCAGCATCTTCACCCTGCGCGGTAAAGCGCAGACGATGGCCTTTCTTCACGCCTAATGCCACCACTTTCATCAGACTACGTCCGTTTGCCGGTTTGCCGGTTCCATCAAGGTTTGTCACGGTAATTTCACTGTTAAATTGTTTAATCGTATTCACCAGCATGGTGCCCGGACGGGCATGGAGACCATGCTCATTACGCACTACAAATTCCGCACTCAGTACGTCATCCGTCAGCGCATCATCACTGGTCAGCAACGCCAGCAGCGTCGCGGCGTCGGCGTTCAGCAGACGATCGGCTTTATTGTTCAGCAACAGGTCGCTGAGGCGTTTTAGCACGGCAATCGGCTGCTCGTCGTTCATCGCGACAGTGACTAATAAGGCTGCTTTTTCACCCTCTACGTCAAACGCCTGTGTCGCACGGCTTACCGCAACAGCGCTGCGCAAATTGCCTTCCGCGCTGTCGTTCAGCCAGATGCCTTGTCCCAGATTCATCGGACTGTCGTTAATCGTTTTTGCGACGAATGCCGCATCAACCGCTCCCGCCTCTTTCAGACGCGCCGCATTTAGCGCCTGCAATGTGACCAGCGAGCTGGCGATGACATCCAGCGTCATCGTCTCGTTATCAAGTTTTAATTGTTCACTTTGCTTCTCGCCCATCAGCAATGCGCGCAGCTCTTCCGCCGTTGTCGCGGATTTCAGCTGTTCAGCCACGGAGTCATCACTCAGCACATGCGTCAACTGACGCAGCAGGCCGAGGTGTTCGTCCGAACTGGCGGCAATACCAATCGCCACGTAGGCGACCTGGCCTTCTCCCCAGGTAACGCCCTGCGGGAATTGAAAAACCTGGACGCCGGTTTTCAGCACCTGATCGCGCGTGTCTGTTGTGCCATGGGGAATCGCAATACCATTGCCAAGAAAGGTCGAGGTTTGCTGTTCGCGCGCCAGCATACCGTCAACATAGCCGCCCGCCACATTCCCCGCCTGCGCTAACGCGGCGGCGATTTGCCGAATGGCCTCTTCTTTATTTCCGGCCTGCTCGCCCGGATGGATGTCCTGAACCGATAACTGGAACATGTGTCTCCTCTCCTGCTGAATTGAAACGATTCAGCCACTATGAGAAAAAAAGCGCCAATCTGGTTGGTCTAAAAAACAAGATCGCGCTGAAACGTTTCAAGAAGTCTGGATCTTTCTGCTTCAGCACGCAAGAAAAGTTACCGGTTTTGTAGCGATTTTTTGAGGTAAAGCACATTTTTTCTCCAACAGACCCTCAATAGCTGACGCATAAAAGGCTTCAATTTTTTCTTTCAGCTTGCGTCAGCACACCCTGGTAACAAACTGGAATGCTATTTTGATTTTTCGTGTCGATTTTGATTCAGACGCCTGTTTATTTTCTGACGGGCAGCGTAAACTCCGCCTCTCTTCACACCACTGATATAGAAACATGCACAACAGTCCCGCCGCCGCTGCGCCCAAATCGTTTGACCTGACGTCTACCGCCTTTTTGATCGTGGCCTTTCTCACCGGTATTGCCGGTGCGTTACAGACGCCGACGCTCAGTATTTTTCTGACGGATGAGGTTCACGCCCGTCCCGGCATGGTGGGATTCTTTTTTACCGGCAGCGCGGTTATCGGCATTATCGTGAGCCAGTTTCTGGCGGGTCGCTCAGATAAAAAAGGCGATCGCAAAAAACTGATCGTTTTCTGTTGCGTGCTGGGCATGTTGGCCTGCGTGTTGTTTGCCTGGAACCGCAACTACTTTATTTTGCTGTTCATCGGCGTCTTTCTCAGTAGCTTCGGCTCTACCGCCAACCCGCAGATGTTTGCGCTGGCCCGCGAACATGCCGATCGTACAGGTCGTGAAGCGGTGATGTTCAGCTCAATCCTCCGCGCCCAGGTCTCATTGGCCTGGGTCATTGGGCCGCCGCTGGCCTATGCGCTGGCGATGGGTTTTAGCTTTACGGTGATGTATTTGAGCGCGGCGGTAGCTTTTATCGTCTGCGGCGTCATGGTGTGGTTCTTTTTACCATCAATGCGCAAAGATGCGCCGCTGGCGACCGGCACGCTGGAAGCACCGCGCCGTAATCGCCGCGATACGCTGTTGCTGTTTGTCATCTGTACGTTAATGTGGGGAACTAACAGCCTGTATATCATTAACATGCCGCTGTTTATTATCAATGAGCTGCATCTTCCGGAAAAACTTGCAGGCGTGATGATGGGCACCGCCGCCGGGCTGGAGATTCCCACAATGCTGATTGCAGGTTACTTCGCTAAACGGTTGGGAAAACGCCTGTTAATGCGCATCGCCGTTGTCGCCGGACTGTGCTTTTATGCGGGTATGTTGCTGGCGCACGCGCCGGCGACGTTGCTCGGCTTGCAGTTGCTGAACGCGATTTATATCGGCATTCTTGGCGGGATTGGCATGCTCTATTTTCAGGATCTCATGCCAGGCCAGGCGGGTTCAGCCACCACGCTGTATACCAATACCATTCGCGTCGGCTGGATCATTGCCGGTTCGCTGGCGGGAATCGCCGCAGAAATCTGGAATTATCATGCGGTCTTCTGGTTTGCGTTAGTTATGATTGTCGCCACCATGTTCTGCCTGGCGCGTATTAAAGATGTTTAACTTGCAAGCCTGATACTTTTATTCTTCGACACATTTCAGCGCAGAGTTTATCTCTGCGCAATGTTCATGCGCGGTCATTCATTGTCTTTTTCTCAATACGATATTCTGTTAGCGCCCTCCTACATAAGAGACCAGTTATTGAGAAAATTACGCCCATCAGCCCGCAAAGGACCAATACCAGCCGCATCTTATATTTTGGTGTAACAGCAACATCTATCATTTCAATGTTAGCATTATTTTTAACCGCCTCCGACAACAATGATAGCTTTGCATATGTTTCCGTTTGCAACATATTTTTATGCACGCTATAGCGTTTAATGTCACCATCATCGATATACCATGCTGCCATTTTATCGACACTATTTTTCAGGGTGGAAATAATATTATTGACGCTTTCCTCCCTCCCCTGCGCCTTAAAAAGGATAAGCTGATTTTTTGCGTCAAAACTTATTTTATTTTTATAGTCCGCAGGCAAGAAACGGCTAAACTGGTTAAGGATAACCGTTGTTTTACATTGAATATCATTAGTATAGCCACATAACGCATAGGTAGCAGGCGTATCCAGATTGGGTTTGATTGTCATACTCACAACCCTGGTATCATGCTGCACGCTCACAAAAACATAGCCAATGGCAACAAAAATAAAGGTAGCGATCATGATACTTAGCCATTTTCTTATAAGGAATAAGGAAACGTCGACTAAATCAATTTCACTATTCTCTCCCCGCATTTCACATCCCTTTTAAAACGCTAATAGTCAACCCGAATATTGAAATAACAAAAAGCAACACCAGAGTGAAAATAAACGCCCTGGCTGCGAACGTATATTTCTTCATAAGATAAAACCCACACATAAGAATTCGAGTATTTTAAAGGAAAATAACAACACATTCACACTGGTTATATCGATCGGTAAATACATTAATTATAGATATAAACTATCAAATTCATGATATCGATCGCTATAAATAATTAAAATCGATCAAAATTCCTCTTTTTAATAGATAAAAACTATCATATAAGTAAAATTGATCGTTTTTGTTTTATGTGACGGTTTATTCGGTACACGTTCAGGCACCAACGGGGTTGAGCGGCAACATCTACCGTTTCAGAAGCCACGAAATAAGGGAATCATGTATTACGCTATTTAATGGTAAAAGGAGGTAATTTGATGCGCAGCTTTTGCAGACTATTTCGGGATATAACGTAAGCCCCTGCACGTTTATCAAAAACGGCTTAGCTCATGGTAAAGTTTTCTGTTCGAGTTCCAGCAAATAAATAATGGCCTCTTCCCGGGTCGTTAAACACATGTCCTCTGTCGGTTGCAAACCAGAGCACACTTTTGGGCGTAAAGGCGAGCCAAAGATAAGGCACAAGTTATCTTCCGAAAGCTGCACGCATCTGGTATTCATCGGCTTGCCATTCGGCATTCCGGGTATCGGCGACGAAATTGAAGGCGCAATACAGCAAGCGCCACAACCGCTACGACAGTCCATGCTTAGCCCCTCTATTTATAACCAAATGAAAGATAACAGAATTTGTCCAAAGAAAAATCCAGATTTAAAATATGGACGTCATCATAATCAGGCCTGCCCTCAGACATTCCGAAGACAAGGCTGGAAACAGAAGGGACAACACAGCACACTCCCCCCTCCGGGCGACATGCCATCGCGTATTTTCGTTGAATGCGGGGCGGAAAGCGGGCGAACAGTATCACCTTTTTTGCACCAGCAAAAGTGACAATTCCACTTGCCTGGACGGCCCGGCGCGAGTAGTTTTACGCGATATTTTAGATAATCTCTACAACAGGATCTCCTCGATGCCAAGAGCGAACGAAATCAAAAAAGGTATGGTACTGAACTACAACGGCAAATTGCTGATTGTGAAAGATATCGACATTCAGTCGCCTACCGCCCGTGGCGCCGCCACACTGTATAAAATGCGTTTTTCCGATGTCCGCACCGGTCTGAAAGTGGAAGAACGTTTCAAAGGCGACGATATCGTTGATACCGTCACCCTGAGCCGTCGCGGCGTTGACTTTTCTTATGTCGATGGCAACGAATACGTGTTCATGGATAAAGAAGACTATACGCCGTATACCTTCACCAAAGATCAGATTGAAGAAGAGTTGCTGTTTATGCCTGAAGGCGGAATGCCGGATATGCAGGTTCTGACCTGGGACGGCCAACTGCTGGCGCTAGAGCTTCCGCAGACCGTGGATCTGGAAATCGTCGAAACCGCGCCGGGTATTAAAGGGGCGTCAGCCAGCGCACGTAACAAACCCGCGACATTAAGCACCGGTCTGGTGATTCAGGTTCCCGAATACCTGAGCGCAGGTGAGAAAATCCGCATTCATATCGAAGAGCGCCGTTATATGGGGCGCGCGGATTAAGTTTCGCATTTTTCGGCTGCGCCCCAGGGCACAGCCTGACCCTTTTCTTTATTGACTGTTCTGCACCAGGAAAGAGAAACGTTAAAAATTTAACATTTTCTGCTCTTAAGATGGCAGAAGCGCGACTTCGTCAACTCAGCGCTTCTCTTTTTCACGTTTATTCGCCAGGATTATTAAAAGTTGTTATGTTGTATCAATATTCTGGAGCTGACGTGACCAAAACCAATCTTATTACTGGATTTCTCGGTAGCGGAAAAACCACCTCTATCCTTCATTTATTAGCTCATAAAGATCCGGCTGAAAAGTGGGCCGTCCTGGTTAATGAATTTGGTGAAGTGGGTATTGACGGCGCGCTGCTTGCCGACAGCGGCGCACTGCTAAAAGAGATCCCCGGCGGCTGCATGTGCTGCGTCAACGGATTGCCTATGCAGGTGGGGCTCAACACGCTGCTGCGCCAGGGCAAACCTGACCGGTTGCTGATTGAACCAACCGGACTGGGACACCCAAAACAGATTCTGGATTTATTAACTGCGCCGGTTTATGAGCCGTGGATTGATTTACGCGCCACGCTCTGCATCCTGGACCCTCGCCTGCTACTGGACCAACAGAGCGTCGCCAATGAAAATTTCCGCGATCAGCTCGCCTCAGCCGATATTATCATCGCCAATAAGACCGATCGCGCCACGGCGCAGAGCGATGCCGCCCTGCAACAGTGGTGGCGACAGTACGGCGGCGATCGTCAACTGATTCATGCCGAACATGGACAGATAGACGGTAAGCTTCTGGATTTACCACGACAAAATCTGGCGGAACTGCCGGCCAGCGCCGCGCACTCTCACACTCATGCCAGTAAAAAAGGACTCGCCGCGCTAAATCTGCCCGCCCAGCAGCGCTGGCGACGCAGCCTCAATAGCGGACAGGGTCATCAGGCCTGCGGCTGGATTTTCGATGCCGATACCGTGTTTGACACCATTGGCCTCCTCGAATGGGCTCGTCTGGCGCCGGTGGGCCGGGTGAAAGGCGTTATGCGCATACAAGAGGGGCTGGTACGCATCAATCGCCAGGGCGATGACCTGCACATCGAAACACAGAGTGTCGCGCCGCCGGATAGCCGGGTTGAACTTATCTCAAACACAGAAACCGACTGGAATACGTTACAGACGGCCTTGTTGAAGCTTCGTTTAGCGACGCACGCGTAAGGTTGCCACCGTTTAAAAACTATGGCGAAATAACGATGAAAACCCGCTATTCCTTGATAATTCTGCTTAATGCCGCCGGTCTGGCGCTGTTTTTGTCATGGTATCTTCCCGTCAATCACGGTTTCTGGTTCACCATTGATTCCGGCATATTCCACTTCTTTAACCAGAAACTGGTGGAAAGCCACGCGTTCCTCTGGTGGGTCGCTATTACCAATAATCGGGCGTTTGACGGCTGTTCGCTGCTGGCGATGGGGGGACTGATGCTCAGTTTCTGGCTAAAAGAAAACGCATCGGGCCGGCGGCGCATTGTGATAATCGGATTGGTCATGCTGCTAACAGCGGTGGTGCTTAACCAACTCGGTCAGGCGCTGATCCCCGTCAAGCGCGCCAGCCCAACGCTCTCTTTTGAGCATATTTATCGCGTCAGCGAGTTGCTGCACATCCCGACAAAAGACGCGTCAAAAGACAGTTTCCCAGGCGATCACGGTATGATGCTGCTGATATTTTCCGCCTTTATGCTGCGTTATTTCGGCAAAACGGCGGGGATTATCGCCCTTATTATATTTGTGGTTTTCGCGTTTCCGCGCGTTATGATTGGCGCTCACTGGTTCACCGATATTGTGGTCGGGTCGCTCACGGTTATTTTGATTGGCCTCCCCTGGTGGCTGATGACCCCGCTCAGCGACCGGGCGATAGCGCTTTTTGAGAATTATCTTCCGGGCGGAAACAAACAAATTCCAAACAAATAACCCATGTAATTAACATTACCTTCAGCGATAGTTTTACATCGTTGAAGGTAATTTATGATGATATTCCCCCAACCCATCATTTTTCGGTCATATTATTCCTCTGCAAAATGAACAGGTTGCCCGATTTTTAAACGATTTGCGCTTAATTTGACCCGTGCTGATAGTTCACTTTTCGTATCATAAATTCTTATAAAAAATCACGCGAAATCGCTCGCAATGACAACAACAATCGGGTAATCTCAAACTCGTTTTGCCTCGCCAGATAATTATTCTCATTGCGAATAAATTTGTGCGTTCCGCCACAGATTTGTGCTCAAAGAATTGTCTCAAGCTGTGCAGGTAATTAGTCTCATCACGTTTGGCATTTTTATAACGATATTTATCGTTAAGGACTTCAAGGGAAAACAAACAACATGGTCAAATCTCAACCGATTTTGAGATATATCTTGCGCGGGATTCCTGCGATTGCAGTTGCGGTTCTGCTTTCTGCTTGTAGCACAACCACCAATACCGCAAAGAATATGCATTCTGAGACGCATGCTGTGGGCAATAGCGATAGCTCTTCACTGCAAGCCTCTCAGGATGAATTTGAAAATATGGTGCGTAACCTCGACGTTAAGTCGCGGATTATGGATCAGTATGCTGACTGGAAAGGCGTGCGTTACCGCCTGGGCGGCAGCACTAAGAAAGGCGTCGACTGTTCCAGCTTTGTACAGCGCACCTTCCGTGAACAGTTTGGTTTAGAGCTTCCGCGTTCAACCTATGAACAGCAGGAAATGGGCAAAGCGGTTTCACGCAATAACCTGCGTACGGGCGATCTGGTTCTGTTCCGCGCCGGCTCCACTGGTCGCCATGTCGGTATTTATATCGGCAATAACCAGTTTGTCCATGCGTCTACCAGTAGCGGCGTCATTATCTCCAGTATGAACGAACCGTACTGGAAAAAACGCTACAATGAAGCGCGTCGAGTTCTGAGTCGCAGTTAATCTTCATCAGGCAGCACCTCCCTTGGCTTACTTGATGAGACGACATAAAAAGCACTGCTTCGGCAGTGCTTTTGCTTATTATCCCTTCTGAACCCGTTTTGCCAAATAGCGTATCCGGCCTGACAGAATAGCCGTCAGGCGGCACTGTGCCGAATGGCGACGTGTCGCCTCTTATCCAGCCTACAACACACGAACGTAGACCTGATAAACATAGCGCTATCAGACATTCAGGTCGTTTCCCCCAACGGTTACTGCGACAATACGCTTTCCTGTGCATCACAGAAAAGCATGACTATCCGGGGTATTCCAGGCTATAGTCTTATAAATCAACCAGTTTAACCGGCATCCGCCTTTTCAGGTCACACCAGGAATTATGCTTACACGCGACTCCTCTTCCGGTCGGAAAATCCTGCTTACCTGTATCATTACGGGGATGGCGGCAGCATTACTTATTGGTAGCCTGCAATTTTTCCTGTCGTGGCATAAACGGGATGTTAAATACAATACGCTCCTTTCTGATGTACAACATTACCTGGTCAGCTATTTCGCCGACCTGAAAGCCACCACCGATATTCTTCAGCCGTTGACGATCAACACCTGTCAGCAGGTTGGCGCAGAACTCACCTCAAGAGCCGCTTTTAGCCTTAATGTCCGCGCCTTCTTATTAATTAAAGATAAAAAAGTGTTCTGCTCTTCCGCCACTGGCGCCATGAATATGCCGCTTCAGCAACTAGTACCGGATATAGATATCCGCAAAGACGTTGCTATGGCGATTCTGCCCGGCACGCCAATGATGCCCAACAAACCGACAATGGTGATTTGGTATCGGAACCCATTATTAAATGACAGCGGCGTATTCACATCGCTGAATATTAACCTGACGCCCTACTTACTCTATACCACGCGCCAGGACGATTTTAACGGCATCGCGCTGATTGTCGGCAATACCGCGCTGTCGACCTTTTCTTCGCGTCTGCTGACCGTCGCGGAGCTGCCGGGCACGCCATCACGACAGGCAACTATCAACGGCCTGCCGCTTAAAATACAGCTTTATGCCGATAGCTGGACCTACAATGACTTGTGGTATGCGTTGATGCTGGGCTGCATTAGCGGCATCGTAGCGGGGTTTATCTGTTACTTTATCTATGCCCTCCGGACGCGACCGGGCAAAGAGATTTTAATGGCGATCAAACACGAGCAGTTTTATGTGGTTTATCAGCCCGTCGTCGATACTCGTACGCTGAACGTCACCGGGCTTGAAGTCTTACTACGCTGGCGTCACCCTACGGCAGGCGAGATTCCGCCGGATGCCTTTATCCACTATGCCGAAGCGCAGCAACTTATCGTACCGTTAACGCAGCATCTGTTCGAGCTGATCGCCCGCGACGCGCCCACGCTACAGAAGGTGATGCCCGTCGGTGCCAAATTTGGCATTAACATCGCGCCGGAACATCTGCACAGCGACAGTTTTAAAGAGGATATGCACCGGCTCAGGGACGCCCTGCCCGCGCACCATTTTCATATCGTGCTGGAAATCACTGAACGCGATATGCTTCAGCAGTATGAAGCGGCCAAACTGTTCGAATGGCTGCATTCCGCCGGGTTTGAAATCGCTATAGATGATTTCGGTACAGGCCATAGCGCCCTGATTTATCTGGAGCGATTTACTTTAGATTATCTGAAAATCGATCGCGGCTTTATCCAGGCGATCGGCACGGAAACCGTCACGTCGCCGGTTCTGGATACCGTGCTGACGCTCTCCAGACGCCTGAATATGCTGACGGTGGCCGAGGGCGTTGAAACGCCGGAGCAGGCCCGTTGGCTACGCGATCACGGTGTTAATTACTTGCAGGGGTACTGGATTAGCCGTCCTTTACCCCTTAAAGATTTCGTGCTGTGGATGTCGGCGCCTTCTGTGCCTGAATGGTAGTCCCCTTACGGTTTTAACGGATTCACATCAGACGCAACGTCACTTATTATTCAGCGAAACGCCTGCCGGTTTGCAGCGGGCAATACGATAAGGAAACCGCCTTCAGATGATTGCGCGCGTAATGCTTCTGCTTGTCGCACTGGTTAGCGCTGGCGCCCAGGCCCAGGAAATCAAAGAAAGCTACGCTTTCGCCGTACTCGGCGAACCTAAGTATGCTTTTAACTTTGATCACTTTGATTATGTGAATCCTGCTGCGCCGAAAGGCGGTCAGATGACGCTTTCCGCCATTGGTACGTTCGATAATTTCAATCGCTATTCACTGCGCGGCAATCCCGGCGTACGTACCGAAGCCCTTTACGATACGCTTTTTACCACCTCGGATGATGAACCCGGAAGCTATTACCCGCTGATTGCCGACCATGCCCGCTATGCCGCCGACTATTCCTGGGTGGAAATCTCGATTAATCCCCGCGCTCGTTTTCACGATGGCACGCCCATTACCGCCCGCGATGTGGCCTTTACCTTTCATAAGTTTATGACCGAAGGCGTACCGCAATTCCGTCTGGTCTATAAAGGTACTACCGTGAAGGCGATTGCGCCTTTAACCGTGCGAATTGAACTGGCGAAGCCTGGTAAAGAAGACATGCTTAGTCTGTTTTCATTACCGATCATGCCCGAAAAATTCTGGAAAAATCACAAACTCAGCGATCCGCTTTCAACGCCGCCCTTAGCCAGCGGGCCATACCGGATTACTCAGTGGAAAATGGGCCAGTACATTGTCTATTCACGCGTCAAAAACTACTGGGCGGCTAATCTGCCGGTCAATCGTGGACGCTTTAACCTCGACACTATCCGCTACGATTACTACCTTGATGATAATGTCGCTTTCGAGGCGTTTAAAGCGGGCGCATTTGATCTACGGCTGGAAAACGACGCTAAAAACTGGGCAACGCGCTACATCGGTAAAAATTTCGATAATCATTACATCATTAAAGAAGAGCAGAAAAACGAGTCGGCGCAGGACACACGCTGGCTGGCCTTTAACATTCAGCGCCCGGTATTTAAAGACCGGCGGGTACGTGAAGCCGTCACCCTGGCCTTCGATTTTGAGTGGATGAATAAAGCGCTGTTCTATAATGCCTGGAGCCGAACCAACAGTTACTTCCAGAATACCGAGTACGCCGCCAGAAATTACCCTGACGCCGATGAGCTGGTATTACTCGCGCCGATGAAAAAAGATCTTCCTCCTGAAGTCTTCACTCAGATCTATCAGCCGCCGGTCTCTAACGGCGACGGCTACGATCGCGAAAATCTTCTTAAAGCTGACGCCTTGTTGACGCAGGCCGGATGGGTGATCAACGGACAGCAACGGGTCAATAGCGTCACCGGTAAGCCTCTGACGTTTGAACTTCTCCTTCCTGCCAGCAGTAATAGCCAGTGGGTTCTGCCCTTCCAGCATAATCTTCAGCGTCTGGGCATTACGATGACTATCCGTCAGGTTGATAATTCTCAACTCACCAACCGGATGCGTAGCCGCGACTATGACATGATGCCGAGGCTATGGCGGGCGATGCCCTGGCCCAGCTCCGATCTACAAATCTCATGGGCGTCGGAATACATTGACTCCAGTTATAACGCTCCCGGCGTACAAAGCCCGGTGGTGGATAAACTGATCGCGCAAATTATCGCAGCGCAGGGTGATAAAGCGAAACTGGTGCCGCTGGGACGGGCGCTGGATCGCGTGCTGACCTGGAACTATTACATGCTGCCGATGTGGTATATGGCGCAAGACAGGCTCGCCTGGTGGGATAAATTCTCCCATCCGGCGATTCGCCCGGTATATACCATCGGGTTAGATACCTGGTGGTATGATGTCAACAAAGCCGCCAAACTACCGGCAGCCAGGAGGTAGTAAGAATCAATGGGCGCCTATCTTATCCGCCGTCTGTTACTGGTGATCCCCACGCTATGGGCCATTATTACCATTAACTTTTTTATCGTGCAGATCGCTCCCGGCGGCCCTGTCGATCAGGCTATTGCCGCGATTGAATTTGGCCAGGGCGGCGCGTTGCCCGGCGCCAGCGGCGAAGGCGTTCGCGCCAGTCATGCGCAAACCGGCGTCGGCAATATCAGCGACAGCCATTATCGCGGCGGCCGGGGACTCGATCCGGAGGTGATCGCGGAGATCACCCATCGCTACGGCTTCGACAAACCGCTGCATGAGCGTTATTTCAAGATGCTACGGGACTATCTCTCTTTTGACTTCGGCGACAGTCTGTTTCGCAGCGCATCCGTACTAACGCTGATCAAAGACAGCCTTCCCGTCTCCATTACCCTGGGATTATGGAGCACGCTGATTATTTATCTGGTGTCTATCCCGCTGGGGATTCGCAAAGCCGTCCATAACGGCAGTCGCTTTGATGTGTGGAGCAGTGCGTTTATCATTATTGGTTATGCGATCCCCGCCTTTCTGTTCGCTATTTTATTAATCGTCTTTTTTGCCGGCGGCAGCTACTACGATATCTTTCCGCTACGTGGCCTGGTCTCCGCCAACTTTGACACGTTACCGTGGTACCAGAAAATCACCGATTATTTGTGGCATATTACGCTGCCGGTGCTGGCGACCGTCATCGGCGGTTTTGCCGCCCTGACGATGCTGACGAAAAATTCGTTTCTCGACGAGGTGCGTAAACAGTATGTCGTTACCGCTCGCGCTAAAGGTGTGAGTGAAAAAAACATTCTCTGGAAACATGTTTTTCGTAACGCCATGCTGCTGGTGATCGCCGGGTTTCCCGCCACTTTTATCAGTATGTTTTTCACCGGCTCGCTGCTAATTGAAGTCATGTTTTCACTCAACGGCCTGGGGCTGCTGGGTTATGAAGCAACCGTTTCGCGCGACTATCCGGTGATGTTCGGCACGCTTTATATCTTTACCCTGATTGGCTTATTACTGAATATCCTGAGCGATATCAGCTATACGCTGGTCGATCCACGCATTGATTTTGAGGGACGATAATGCCGCGATTAAGCCCGGTCAATCAGGCCCGCTGGGCGCGTTTCCGCCATAATCGCCGGGGCTACTGGTCACTATGGATTTTCCTGGTCATGTTCAGCCTGAGCTTATGCGCGGAACTGATTGCTAACGATAAGCCATTGCTGGTGCGCTATGAAGGCCAGTGGTATTTTCCGCTGGTAAAAAATTACAGCGAGCGCGATTTCGGCGGCCCGCTGGCGACAACGGCAGATTATCAGGACCCCTGGCTACAACGGCAGCTTGAGAATCGGGGCTGGGTGTTGTGGGCCCCCGTACGCTTTGGCGCCAGTACCATTAATTTTGCCACCACGCAGCCTTTCCCCTCCCCGCCTTCGGCGAAAAACTGGCTGGGCACCGATGCGAATGGCGGCGACGTTTTCGCCCGCATCCTGTACGGCACCCGCATTTCTATTTTATTCGGCCTGATGTTAACGATTTGCTCCAGCGTCATGGGCGTACTGGCGGGCGCGCTACAGGGCTATTATGGCGGCAAAGTCGATTTATGGGGGCAACGTCTCATCGAAGTCTGGTCGGGGATGCCGACCCTGTTTCTGATTATTTTACTTTCCAGCGTAGTGCAGCCTAACTTCTGGTGGCTGCTGGCCATAACCGTGCTGTTTGGCTGGATGAGTCTGGTGGGCGTGGTGCGCGCCGAGTTTTTACGGACCCGCAATTTTGACTATATCCGCGCCGCGCAGGCGCTTGGCGTCAGCGATCGTGACATTATCCTGCGCCATATGTTGCCTAATGCGATGGTCGCTACCCTGACATTTTTACCGTTCATTTTATGTAGCTCCATCACCACCCTGACGTCGCTGGATTTTCTGGGATTTGGTCTGCCGCTTGGCTCCCCTTCTCTCGGCGAACTTCTTTTACAGGGGAAAAACAACTTACAGGCTCCCTGGCTGGGGATCGCCGCCTTTCTGTCTGTCGCCATTCTGCTATCGCTGCTGATTTTTATCGGCGAAGCGGTACGCGACGCCTTTGATCCTGCTAAGGCGGTATAAGATGACATCTCCATTGCTTGCGATTGAAAATTTATCGGTAGGTTTCCGTCAGCAACAGCACGTGCGCCCTGTCGTTAACGCCATTTCGTTACAGGTGAACGCCGGGGAAACGCTGGCGCTGGTCGGCGAGTCCGGGTCAGGAAAAAGCGTGACGGCGCTTTCCATTCTGCGTCTTTTGCCTACCCCTCCCGCCGTCTACCTCTCCGGCGATATTCGCTTTCACGGCGAATCATTGCTTCATGCCAGCGAGCAGACGCTACGCGGCGTGCGCGGCAATAAAATCGCCATGATTTTTCAGGAACCGATGGTTTCACTTAACCCGCTGCATACGCTGGAAAAACAGCTCTATGAAGTGCTGTCGCTCCATCGGGGAATGCGTCGGGAGGCGGCAAGGGCGGAGATGATCGGTTGTCTGGATCGGGTCGGTATCCGCCAGGCGAGCCAGCGTCTGCGCGATTATCCTCATCAGCTTTCCGGCGGCGAACGCCAGCGCGTCATGATAGCCATGGCGCTGTTAACACGGCCGGAATTACTGATCGCCGATGAGCCGACCACCGCCCTCGACGTCTCCGTACAGGCGCAGATTTTATCTCTACTGCGGGAACTCCAGCGCGAGCTCAATATGGGATTGCTGTTTATCACCCATAACCTCAGCATTGTAAAAAAACTGGCGGATTCAGTGGCGGTAATGCAACACGGCAAGTGCGTAGAGAACCAACGCGCCGACACGCTGCTCTCTGCGCCGACCCATCCGTACACGCAAAAACTACTCAACAGCGAACCCACAGGCGATCCGGTTCCGCTCCCCGCCGGGCAGACGCCGTTGCTGGAAGTGGACAGGCTGCGCGTCGCCTTCCCGATCCGCAAAGGCATTCTGAAGCGCGTCGTGGATCATAATGTGGTGGTTAACAATATCAGTTTCACCCTGCATCCAGGCGAAACGCTGGGTCTGGTCGGCGAGTCAGGATCGGGAAAAAGCACCACCGGTCTGGCGCTGTTACGGCTTATCCGCTCCGAAGGCCGCATCGTATTTGACGGTCAATCGCTGGATACGTTAAACCGCCGCCAGCTTTTACCTGTTCGCCACCGTATCCAGGTCGTATTCCAGGACCCGAACTCATCGCTAAACCCGCGTTTAAACGTCTTGCAAATTATCGAAGAAGGCCTGCGCGTCCACCAGCCTACGCTTTCAGGCGCGCAGCGCGAACAGCAGGTGAAAGCGGTCATGATGGAAGTCGGCCTGGACCCGGAAACGCGGCATCGTTACCCCGCTGAGTTTTCCGGCGGCCAGCGTCAACGTATCGCCGTCGCCAGGGCGCTGATTTTAAAGCCGTCGCTTATTATTCTGGATGAACCGACCTCATCGCTGGATAAAACCGTTCAGGCTCAGATTCTTGCCCTCCTGAAATCGCTCCAGCAAAAGCACCGTCTGGCCTATATCTTCATTAGCCACGATCTGCATGTAGTACGCGCGCTGTGCCATCAGGTTATCGTGCTGCGGCAGGGGGAGGTGGTTGAACAGGGGCAATGCGAGCGCGTGTTTACCGCACCGCAACAGGCCTATACGCGTCAGCTACTCGCGTTAAGCTGACGCCTAAAAAGGATTATTGTTAGAAAAAGGTTCCGCTATCGCCACGCCGAAATTTTTCAGCCGACAGGTGGCGGCAAACTCATCCTGACGATTAACGAACAGGCACGGCTCCCCTTCGCACTCCAGCACGGAGCAAGGAACTTCAATATCGCTTAGCGCCTGGCTGAGCTTATGCATCACTGACCACGCGCTATCGCCTGCCGGACTCAACAGTTTAAGCGCCACCAGACTATTCTCGGTGCTCTGCCCGTTTTGCGGAATCGGTTCAACCTTTGACCCCGCAAAACCCGCCGACCAGCGATAGTTTTGCGGCAGACGGTGAACAATTGAGAGCTGTAATGTATTCACTTTCTTTCCCCGGAAGCACAATTACTTCACAATTTACTTACATTTATATTAACACATCATTGACAACCCGTCCTTAAACAGATTGCTAACGCCCTTCTCTCCGTCAGTGGCTCTACAGCAAGCGGGAGTTAAAATAGTTTTACCGACGCGGAGATAGCGGCGGGCTATATGTACCCGTTTCTGCGATCTAACTCAACCTTTTTAACTACAATGATGTGACTTTTTACATAAATGGATTTTACATAAAATAAACATAAATGAGGAAAATGATGAATTGGTAATTGATATACATCAACTATGAAAGCCGTTTGGCTTTGCCATCGTGTAGCGGATAGCGTCCCCCAACGCCGCCTGCGCATTCTCAGTCGCCATTGAGGGACAGCGCGCCCGTTACCGTTTTTTGGGACGGCTGGCGTAGAGATAAAACAGAATGGAACAGGCGGCGCAAAGCGCAATCGACCAGATCATCGGCCACGCACTGGTAAAGGTAGCCAGCGACAGCAACGCGCCGACGATAGCGCCAATACCAAAGCGGAAAGTGCCTGCCAACGAAGACGCCGTTCCGGCCATATGCGGAAACTCATCCAAAATGACCGCCATCGCATTGGACGAAACCATCGACACACAGCCGACAAACGCCGCAACGCCGACCACCAGCGCCCAGAATCCAATGCCCATCAGCGCACTGAAAACCATCCACACCGCCATCGCAAACTGAATCCATAGCCCGGCCCGAAACATGTTTAGCGCCCCTACCCGTCTGACAAAACGGCTGTTGATAATCGTCATCACAAACAGAAATACGATGTTCAATGCGAAGTAGTAGCCGAAATCCTGCGGCGGAACATGATTAATTTCGATATAGACAAACGGCCCCGCGCTCAAAAAAGAGAACATACCGGCAAAACTAAACCCGCTCGCCAGCATATAGCTCAGTACGCGTTTGTGGCGAAACAACGCGGCAAAGTTACCTATTGTGGTACGAATATGAAAAGGCTGACGCCGCTCAACGGGCAGCGTCTCTTTAATCAAAGCAAAGATCATGACTGACGCCAGAATCGCCGCAATGGCCAGTATCCAGAAGATATAGTGCCAGCTTAACCATACCAACACCCAGCCGCCGACAATGGGCGCCATTAAGGGCGCTATCGTAGTGACCAGCATGACAAATGACATCATGCGCGAAAACTCTTCCTTTGGATAAATATCCCGCATCAGCGCATTGATGACGACGCTTGCCGCCGCGGCCGCTAAACCGTGGAAAAAACGCATCACGATCAGTTGATCGATAGTCTGCGCCAACGCACAGGCGACCGCCGCAGCAGCAAATACCAGCGTCCCGCCCAGGATGACCGGCTTACGCCCGAGGCTATCCGCCATCGGTCCATAGATAAGCTGACCCAGCGCAAACCCCAGAATATAGGTGCTGAGCGTCATCTGCGCGCTACCGGCAGGTACGCCGAATTGCGCAGAAATCACTGGCAGCGCTGGAAGATACATATCAATCGACAGCGGCATTAACATGGCCAACAGGCCAAGAATAAAGACAATGGCAAAGGAAGAGTGCTGCCGGGTGGTCACATCGAACTCCTGAATTTAACGAGATAGTTAGCCGACGCTGGCGATTTCTTCTTCAGTCAACGGGCGGTACTCGCCGGGAGCCAGATTCTCATCCAGCGTAATGGCGCCAATCCGTTCGCGGTGCAGTTCCACAACGCGATTGCCTACTGCGGCAAACATCCGCTTCACCTGATGATAACGGCCTTCGCTGATGGTCAGACGAACCTGCACAGGCGTTATCACCTCCAGCGTAGCGGGTTTAGTGAGATCTTTTTCATTATGCAACTGCACGCCTTTCGCAAATTGCGCTGCCGTATCGTCGGCCACCGGCGACTCCAGGGTCACCAGATAGGTTTTTTCACAGTGATGGCGCGGCGACGTAATACGGTGCGACCACTGACCGTCATCTGTCATTAACACCAGACCGGTAGTATCGATATCCAGACGTCCTGCGGCATGCAGCTTATACGCCACCGGCTCATCCAGGAAATACAGTACCGTTGGATGATCGGGATCATCGGTTGAACAAACGTATCCCTGCGGCTTGTTAAGCATAAAATAGCGTGGCCCGTGTTGCTGCGCTAAGGGATTGCCGTCATACGCAACCGCATGTTCCGGGAGCAGTTTGAAGGCCGCATTTTTAATGATGTCGCCATCGACGGTAACGCGGTTACCACGAATTTCACGCCCGGCAATAGCGCGGCTGACGCCAAGCTGCTGAGCGATAAATTTATCAAGTCGCATGTGTGTGATTTAGCCTGTAATAATACGGAAATCGGGCATTCTACCCGAAAAAAGGGAATTGCTATCCGCTCAGTATAGCGGGCTAACTATATCCCTCAAGGGAAATGATTCATGGCATACTATTCCCGGAACCGTTTAACGTAGTGAGACCATGATTTTTACACTCCGCCCCTACCAGCAAGAAGCCGTAGACGCCACGCTCAGCCACTTTCGCCGCCACCGTACGCCCGCCGTGATTGTTCTGCCGACCGGTGCAGGTAAAAGCCTGGTGATCGCCGAACTGGCGCGCGTCGCCCGCGGACGGGTACTGGTGCTGGCGCATGTGAAAGAGCTGGTCGCGCAGAACCACGCCAAATATTGCGCGCTGGGGCTGGAAGCGGATATTTTCGCCGCCGGACTCAAACGTAAAGAGAGTCAGGGCAAAGTCGTGTTCGGCAGCGTACAGTCGGTGGCGCGTAACCTTGACGCCTTCCAGGAGGAGTTTTCGCTGTTGATTGTCGATGAATGCCACCGCATCGGTGACGATGAAGACAGTCAGTATCAGCAAATCCTCACTCACCTGAGTAAAGTTAATCCTCACTTACGTCTGCTTGGGCTCACCGCCACGCCTTTTCGCCTCGGAAAAGGCTGGATTTATCAATTTCATTATCACGGTATGGTGCGCGGCAACGACAACGCTCTGTTTCGCGACTGTATTTATGAACTGCCGCTGCGCTATATGATTAAACACGGCTATCTGACGCCGCCTGAGCGGCTTGATATGCCAGTGGTCCAATACGATTTCAGCCGCCTGCAGGCCCAAAGCAATGGGCTGTTCAGCGAAGCCGACCTGAACCGCGAGCTGAAAAAGCAGCAGCGGATTACGCCGCACATCATCAGCCAGATTATGGAATTTGCGCAAACGCGCAAAGGCGTGATGATTTTCGCCGCCACGGTCGAACATGCGAAAGAGATTGTCGGTCTGCTTCCGGCGGACGACGCGGCGCTGATTACCGGCGATACGCCAGGGCCCGAGCGCGATGCGCTGATTGATAATTTCAAGGCGCAGCGTTTTCGCTATCTGGTTAACGTCTCGGTGCTGACCACCGGCTTTGACGCCCCACACGTTGATCTCATCGCGATTCTACGTCCCACCGAGTCAGTTAGTCTTTACCAACAAATTGTCGGGCGTGGTCTGCGCCTTGCGCCGGGAAAGACCGATTGCCTGATTCTTGATTACGCTGGCAACCCGCACGACCTGTATGCCCCGGAGGTCGGTAGCCCGAAGGGAAAAAGCGATAACGTCCCTGTCCAGGTATTTTGTCCGGCCTGCGGCTTTGCCAACACCTTCTGGGGGAAAACCACTGCCGACGGCACGCTGATTGAACACTTTGGCCGTCGCTGCCAGGGCTGGTTTGACGATGATGACGGCCATCGCGAGCAGTGCGATTTTCGCTTTCGCTTCAAAAACTGCCCGCAGTGTAATGCCGAAAACGATATTGCCGCCCGACGCTGCCGGGAATGTGACGCCATTCTGGTCGACCCGGACGATATGTTAAAAGCGGCGCTCAGGCTCAAGGATGCGTTAGTCCTGCGCTGTAGCGGAATGACGATGCAGCATGGGCAGGATGAGAAAGGCGAATGGCTGAAAATCACTTACTATGACGAGGACGGCGCGGATGTCAGTGAGCGCTTCCGCTTGCACACGCCCGCCCAGCGTACCGCTTTCGAACAGCTATTTATTCGCCCGCATACGCGCACGCCCGGCGTTCCTTTACGCTGGATCACGGCGGCGGATATTGTCGCGCAGCAGGCGCTGTTGCGGCATCCCGATTTTGTGGTCGCGCGGATGAAAGGCCAGTACTGGCAGGTCCGTGAAAAGGTCTTCGATTATGAAGGACGCTTTCGTCGGGCACATGAATTACGCGGTTAATCGTACTTTTGATTGATGTACCAGCCGTTTGAGTATAGAATCTCGCCCGCTTTTGCATACGCAAAGCAGATCACTTACCTGTTGCTGGGTCGCCTGTAGCAGGAATTATTAAAGAGAGATTTAAATGTTTACTATCAACGCTGAAGTACGTAAAGAGCAGGGTAAGGGTGCGAGCCGCCGCCTGCGTGCCGCTAACAAGTTCCCGGCAATCATCTACGGTGGTGCAGAAGCCCCGATTGCTATCGAACTGGATCACGATGCAGTTATGAACATGCAAGCTAAAGCTGAATTCTACAGCGAAGTTCTGACCCTCGTTGTTGACGGTAAAGAAGTTAAAGTTAAAGCTCAGGCTGTACAGCGTCACGCTTACAAACCGAAGCTGACTCACATCGACTTCGTTCGCGCGTAATCGCCTGGAAGTTGAAGAAAAACCCCGCCCCGGCGGGGTTTTTTTATGCGTTTAATTGAATTTGACGACATGCAGAGCAACGAGAACCCACTTTGCTTTTCTGCTTTCTTACACCTCGCCACATTCAATTAGCGCCTCCCCTAATCGAGGATCTGTAGTTTCCGCCGCGGTATTCATACCTTTAAGCCGATTGAATAATGCCCGTTGACGAACGCTGGCACTTTCCGGTTTCCATGGCAAAATTCGTATTGGTATCGTTTGCCCATCATTCAACGCATCAAATACCTTTTCATTGGTCAGTAAGTCGCCGCAGCTCCATGTCTTGCTATCAAACTGAAAATCAAATAAGACATGGAGTTCCAGTTCATCTACACGCACTTGACGCTTTGCATTATCGATGCGTATTTCCACCTTCTCTTTATGCGTCAAAGTTGCATCAAGATTGAGTCCATACCGTTTCAACTGCCCCTTGTCGTAATAGTAACGTATGCTGGACCAGGTTGATTTAAAAGCAAATCCAGTAATGAATAAACCACTTAACAAGAACAGCGGGCATATGAACAAGCTCAGTAACCAGTTGGTGCCATAAGTATAAAACAGTACCAACGAGAGAACGGTGAACACCATGCCGAGCATCAACATCATCAAAAATGCGACAATGTGCGCATACAAAACCTGCCGAAATAAACTGAAATTAACAGGCGGCCTCTGACGTATTCCTTTACTCACTACTGCGTCCTTTTATGTAGTATGCCCTTATTTCCCGCCCGACGTGCGTCGCTGCAACTGGTCGCGCAGATTCGGCGGCGTCCCTTTGATAGTTAGGGTATCGGTCGCCGGGTCCCAGAAAATCCGCTCACCCAGCAGCATCGCATCAAAGTTAATCGTTAACCCGCCGCCGCTGCCGGCATATTTGGTTAGCTGGCGCAGCGTACTGCGATCCGCCGGGAAGCTCTCTTCCAGTTCATAGCCTTTTTCGGCGGTAAATTCGCTGAAGCTAACTTCACTGACGCCGGAAAGCTCTTTAGACAGCGATTCCAGCTCAATCTCTTCCCCGGCTTGTAATTGCTCGTTGCAGTAGCTGTACACCTGCTGGCGCACGTTCTGACGTTCTGCTTTATCCAACTGCGCTTCTGCGGTGAAATCATCCACTGCCTGCAACAGGCCGCGATTCTGCGCTTTGGCGTTCAACCCTTCGCTGGCGCCGAGGAAATCCATAAAGAAGTCAGCGACCTTGCGCCCTACCCGACCTTTGAGAAACGTCAGGTAGCGGGTCGATTGCGGATTAGTTTCCCACTCGGTAAGATCGATACGCGCCACGATATCCGCATGGTTAATATCAAGATAATGCGTCGGGTTAATGTCCAGATTTTCATTGACCCGCATACTGCTCAGGTTGTTCAGTACCGTAACCAGCAGATACTCCACCGCCAGGTAACGATAATGGCAGAACAATACAATGCCGCCGTCCGCAAAGGGATATTTCGCCAGTTCGTCACGCAGGCGTCCGGTCGCCGCCCGGCTAAAGGCAAGAAAATCTTCTTCCCCCTGACGTTGCAACCGCAGCGCTTGCGCCAGTTCACTCTCTTCGCTAAACAGGCCATACGCCTTATTCTTGGCGCTATAGACCCGATGCAGTTCAGCCACCATCTCGACAACGGTGGTTGTCGGCTCCAGCAATGAATCGCGCAAGACCAGCTCAAGATTTTGCTCATCGCGCTTGATAAGCTGGTGCAGGGCAATCTGGTTGATATCCAGACTCATGATAAACTCTCCTTTAAGACCGGGCGGTATTCAACCACCGCCTGCCGGAAGACGCAAGCAATCGCCCTGTCATTTCAGGCGTTATCCGTAACGCGAATGATTTAGGGGATAAAAATGCAGAAAAAAAACTGTTGCTACGGTAATATGTTGCCCTTTCATGAACAAACAGATTTTGATTTATGCCACAACTCTCCCGCTATAGTGATGAACATGTTGAACAACTGCTGAGCGAACTGCTCAGTGTACTGGAAAAACATAAGGCGCCGACCGATCTTTCCCTGATGGTGCTGGGAAATATGGTCACCAACCTTATCAACACCAGCGTGGCGCCGGCTCAACGCCAGGCGATTGCGAACTCTTTTGCCCGCGCCTTGCAGTCTTCGATTAGCGAAGACAACGCGCACTAAAAAGCCGACTCCGGAGAAACAAGCGACAGGTATGGTAACTCATCGTCAGCGCTACCGTGAAAAAGTCTCCCAGATGGTTAGCTGGGGGCACTGGTTCGCTCTGTTCAATATACTGTTGGCTACGTTGCTCGGCAGCCGTTACCTGTTTGTCGCCGACTGGCCGACAACGCTTGCGGGTCGCATATACTCCTACCTGAGCATTGTCGGGCACTTTAGCTTTCTGGTGTTCGCCACCTATTTGCTTATTCTTTTTCCGCTCACGTTTATCGTGATGTCCCAGCGGCTGATGCGGTTTTTATCAGCCATTCTGGCGACCGCGGGTATGACGTTGTTGCTTATCGACAGCGAAGTCTTTACCCGTTTTCACCTGCATCTTAACCCCATTGTCTGGGAGCTGGTCATCAACCCTGACCAGAACGAAATGGCGCGCGACTGGCAGCTTATGTTTATTAGCGTGCCGGTTATCTTATTGATTGAGATGCTATTTGCGACATGGAGTTGGCAAAAGCTGCGCAGTCTCACGCGCCGCCGCCATTTCGCAAGGCCGCTTGCGGCATTCTTTTTCGTCTCCTTTATCGCATCGCATCTTATCTACATCTGGGCAGACGCTAATTTTTACCGGCCGATTACCATGCAGCGGGCAAACCTGCCGCTCTCTTATCCGATGACGGCGCGACGTTTTCTTGAAAAACACGGTCTGCTGGATGCGCAGGAATATCAGCGCCGTCTGGTAGAGCAAGGCAATCCGGAAGCGGTCTCCGTTCAGTACCCGCTCAGCAATTTGCACTATCGCGATATGGGCACCGGTCAGAATGTGCTGCTCATTACCGTAGACGGCCTGAACTATTCTCGCTTTGAGAAGCAGATGCCGGAGCTGGCTACATTTGCCGAACAAAACATCGACTTCACTCGTCATATGAGTTCAGGGAATACCACTGATAACGGTATTTTCGGCCTGTTCTATGGCATATCGCCAGGCTATATGGATGGCGTGTTATCCACCAGAACGCCTGCGGCGCTCATTACCGCGTTGAATCAGCAAGGCTACCAACTGGGACTGTTTTCTTCGGATGGCTTCGCCAGCCCGCTTTACCGTCAGGCATTACTGTCCGATTTCTCGATGCCGGCAGCGCAGACGCAGTCTGATGCGCAAACGGCCAGCCAGTGGATAGACTGGCTGGGACGCTACGCACAGGAAGATAATCGCTGGTTCTCCTGGGTCTCCTTTAACGGGACAAACCTTGATGACAGCAACCAGAAGAACTTTGCCAAACGCTACGCCAGCGCCGCTCAGGATGTGGATGCGCAAATCAATCGGGTTCTGAACGCGCTGCGAGAGGCCGGTAAATTCGACAATACCGTCGTGATCATTACCGCAGGACGCGGCATACCGTTGACGCCGGAAGAAAATCGCTTCGACTGGTCGCAAGGTCATCTGCAAGTACCGCTGGTGATCCACTGGCCGGGGACGCCTGCGCAGCGTATTAATGCGCTTACCGATCATACCGATGTAATGACCACGTTGATGCAACGCCTGTTACATGTCAGCACGCCAGCGAACGAATATTCACAGGGCCAGGACATCTTTACCGTTCCACGTCGCCATAACTGGGTAACGGCGGCAGACAGCAGTACGTTGGCAATCACGACGCCGCAAATGACCCTGGTGCTCAATAATAACGGTCATTATCAGACCTATAATTTACACGGCGAGAAGATCAAAGATCAGAAGCCGCAGCTCAGTCTGCTGCTGCAAGTGCTAACAGAAGAGAAACGTTTTATCGCTAACTGATTAATTATAAATCAGTTAGCACCGTTTCCCCTTGCATTCGCGTTGGAAAGAGGTAGTATTAGCACCCACAAGTCGGCACGTAGCGCAGCCTGGTAGCGCACCGTCATGGGGTGTCGGGGGTCGGAGGTTCAAATCCTCTCGTGCCGACCAAAATTCCCCTTAAAAACCAGCCTCTCAGGGCTGGTTTTTTTATGCCTACAATTAAAAAGTTAGCTGATGCCAGAGACGTTATTTTGCATGAACTGATCGGACACCTTTCCTGTGCAGTGGTCACAGTAAAGTCAATGCAGGCAAATAACGTAAACCATGTTTGTACTAAAACAGAAAAAGCGCATCTACACCCTATGCTGGAAGAAATGTTTGCAGTGGCAGGTAAATGAGTAAGCAATCTGTCGCAGCAATAATAAAACGTTCTGGTAAGGTAAATGGCTTACCACTTCTTTGTCACTAACAATTAGCCTCCCTGTCGCCATAGGGCCGATAACGATCGGCTAGTCACAACACGTTTTTGTAGACAACGTACTGTGATTAATTTCTCCTTCAGCCAGCAACTCGCTAATTGTTATTCAACTTTAGAAATTATAACTAATTGAAGCACCTACAAAATTATGCCCTGAATTTTTATCCGTGAGTGATCCATTCGAGAAATGCCGGATATAAGCTTCTGTAGAAAAAGAGCCAAAGTTCCAGCCAAGAAACGCTTTTTCTCCAAAGGTAAATGCAGAATTGACACGCATATCATCTTGCGACTTAGATTTTATATAAGCCCCCAGACCAATACCGGTATAGATACCAGCGAAATGAACCAGCGCCACATCCTTCGAGATACCTAATACGGCCTGATTATATTTATTGCAGGGAACGCTGCCAGAATGTTTACTGCAATCATCGTTCCCCTTAGCCTTAAATCCTCCTAACTCCAGATTATTTCTTGCCTGTAAAAAGAAAAAATCGCTGGGTTCACTGTATGTCAGAAAGGCCGTATATAAGTGCTCAACCCCTCCTCTCCTTATACTTTCTCCCCCAGCAAAAGAGATCTGATGTTTGTTGCCCTTACCAAAAAAAACATTATCATTAGCAGAACATGCGAATGCACAAGGTAATAATATATATATAAATATTCTCTTCATATACACTCCATCACCATTTCAATGTCAATAGCTATTTTTAACCGACTAATATATTTAAAATTTTCTACGCCACACTTACGCTCTCAGAAACGGCTGATATAGCATCCAGTATTAATATTATTTTCATAATTATTCCATCCAGCATTTTTGATGCAAACAGGCTGGGCATGGACTGTGTGCAGAAATCAAAACATACTCACTACATTCTCCCCTTGAGTTGCCCCAACGGGTGCTCAAAACGCTGAGAGTGTTGTTCAGGCACCCAGGATAAGTTATAAGTGAGTGACTCTCATTCCTGACCACATTTTCATTTATGATAAGAATATCGTCAGAATCAATTTATCGCATAAAAATATCTCTACTATTGACTTGATATTTAATTTAACAGATGTCGCGGTTTATTCGTTCTGCTCAGATGTATTTCATTGACATTAATAAAACAATAAATAAATTCAATTAAAATAATTTGTTAATAATGACAAGCTTTAGACGCTATGACTTTTAATAAGGAATTTCCTGCCAGTAAAGATAGCCTGGACTTACGGGTGCAAGGGCGCAGCAACATATACCACACTTCTGTTATGTCGCATTGTCCGAAAAAAGCGTCCAGACCAGTATTCAGCCTCCTCGGGGGAGTATTCTGTTTTCCCTCGCAGCAGGTTGTTTTATCCTTTCTATCGTTCAGCTAATGACTCGCCTGTCACAGGTTTTACTACTTACCCATGCACTAATTAGGGTAAAATTTACGCGCTTGACAATGTGGCAAATCTGGACGATTTCCGTGCTGAAAACAATAATCATTCTAATAAAACTCAGGAGATATAGTATGCCTGAAGTAACACCTTTTCAGGTGCTTATTGTGGACGACCATCCACTTATGCGGCGAGGTATTCGTCAATTACTGGAACTGGACCCGGCTTTTTATGTCGTTGCCGAAGCGGGTGACGGGGCGAGTGCGATCGATCTGGCGAATCGCATTGAGCCCGATCTGATCCTGCTGGATCTGAATATGAAAGGTCTGAGCGGGTTAGATACCCTGAACGCGCTACGCCGGGATGGTGTGACGGCGCAAATTATTATTCTTACCGTCTCGGATTCCGCCAGCGACATCTACGCGCTGATCGACGCCGGCGCCGACGGTTATCTGCTCAAAGATAGCGATCCGGAAGTGCTGCTGGAGGCCATTCGCAAAGGCGCTAACGGCGGTAAAGTCTTTAGCGATCGGGTCAATGAATATCTGCGTGAGCGCGAACGGTTTGGCGCGCAGGAAGATCCCTTTAGTATCCTGACCGAACGAGAGTTAGATGTCTTGCATGAGCTGGCGCAGGGGCTTTCTAACAAACAGATTGCGTCAGTACTGAATATTTCTGAGCAGACGGTTAAGGTGCACATTCGTAATCTACTTCGCAAGCTAAACGTGCGCTCGCGCGTCGCGGCGACCATTCTATTTTTACAAACACGCGGAATGCAGTAACAAGCCAGGCCCGATGGCGCCACGCCACCGGGCCGTCAGGGTCTTATTTCTCCTGCG
>NZ_JBKFSQ010000014.1:0-104532 GCF_046569525.1 Salmonella sp. 741265055_HSA
TATAATGAATATTGTATAGTGTTCACTCGCGGATTAAATCAAACTACCGGAGAGACTGTCTATAGCCTGATATAACCTGCGATTTCTAACACGCTATAAAGAATGTTAACCATTTAATTTACAATGGTTTTTGCAAACATTTATTTTACTTAATTTGCTCTTAATTAAAATTAAATCAATAAATTATTTTAATAAAATCGCTACATTCATTTCAACCAAAAATAAAAACACCCACTAATAGCGTAATGCCGATCATTTAAGAGTACTTGAACGATCCGGCCAGTAAGAGACAATCCAGATTCTGTTACCCTGACTCTGGATTTTTTTATGTCTGAACACGATATGGATTTCGTTGTTGATGCTTTTTCTTCTGAGCTGGATACTTTCTCCCGCTCGCCTGACCCTGCATGGATCCATCAGGCGCTCAATGCCTGTCACAAGGCCAGCATCCGGCGGCGTCGCCTTCCCGCTGAGCAGGCCGTCTGGCTCGTGCTGATGATGGGACTGCTGCGCGATTTATCCATTAAAGATGTCTGCCACCACCTCGATATCGTTCTTCAGCCTGATGACGGCTATCAGAGTCTCGCTCCCGGCGTACTCACCGCAGCACGCCAGCGTCTGGGCGAGGCCCCGCTCCGCTATTTGTTCCATGCCTGCAATGAAGGCTGGCTGGCTGCCTGCCATTCTGGGAGCCGATACTTTTCACGGACTTCATGTTCTGAGTGTTGACGGAACTCTGTTCCGCACACCAGATTCACCAGACAATGCCGCCGCCTTTGGCTTTATCGACCCTGCTCATGGAACCTTTCCGCAGGTTCGTATGGTGGGGCTGATGGCGACCCATTCTCATATGTTGCCTGATGCCGCTTTTGGCGGCGTTGCTGAAGGTAACTGACGCTGGCACACCGGCTGGTTTCTTCTGCGCCGGCTCACACCCTGAAGGGGTGAAGCAGGAGTTATGGGGTATTCTGGTATCGTATAATCTGCTGAGAAAAGAGATGACAGATATTGCTGTCGAAGCAGGCGTGATGCCGACACGAATAAGCTTCGTCGCAGCGTTAAATATCCTGGTGTCCCAGGTACGAGTCAGCGGTAAGGGTACAGCAGGGAATATCCCTAAGCATCTGAAAGGAATGAGGCAAAATGTAAAATCCTTCATTTTGCCGGAAAAAATAAAGCACCGAAGATACGATCGTTCGGTGCTTTATGTTCCGCCTAAATATCCGTTCAGCTTTAAGCTACGTGAGGCTTAAGTGAACGGCATTACACTAATAGCGGGTGTTTAGGTCTAATTTATTACTGAATTAATTACTACCAAACATCTCTTTAATCCAACCAGCTACGCCATCGCCGTCCTTCTTCTCCTGCTGCGGCGGTTGCTGCTGTTGAGGCTGCTGTTGCTGCGGCTGCTGAGAAGATTGATCGAACGGATTACCCGACTGCTGCAACATCTCGCCCTGCTGGCACAGCGTATTTGGATCGTCCGTCCAGACCGGCAGAGTGCGCATACCGCCGCTACAGACAAAATTACCGTCGTAATCAACGCCCATATCCACCACATCTTCCGGCGGCGTCAGAACTAAAGGCGTTGGCGTCTGGTTCGCCAGATAGCGCTGGTAAATCGCCATCGCGCCGCTGGCGCCGTACAATTTCGTCGGCTGGTTGTTATCACGGCCTACCCAGGTGATAGTCACCTGGCTGCCGTCGATACCGGCAAACCAGGTATCGACATTGTTGTTTGTCGTCCCGGTTTTACCCGCCAGATGCAGACCCGGATATTTCGCGCCAAGCTGACGCCCCGTACCACGCTGGACGACCTGCTGCATTGTCCAGAGCGTCAGGTAAGCCGCCTGTGCCGGTACGGCGCGTTCAGCTTGCGGATAACTTTGGTACAGCACCTTACCATCTTCCGCAATCACCGAACGCAGCGCCGACAGCGGCGCGCGGTTCCCACCGCTGGCGATAGTCTGGAACGCCTGCGCCACTTCGATCGGCGTCAGGTTCAGCGCCCCTAACAACATAGCCGGAACAGGATTGAGCTGATCTTTCGGCACGCCGAGCTTCGTCCAGGTATCGGTTACCGCCGGTAAACCTAACGCCATCCCCAGATTGACCGTCGGTACGTTCATTGAGCGAGTTAACGCATCCACCAGCATCACTTTCCCGCTTTCGCTGTAGCGACGATCGTCGTTCTGCGGCGACCAGACCTGACCATTCGGCTGGCGCAGCGAAATCGGCGCATCGGCAATCCAGGTGTTCAGACGGTATAAGTTCGGCTGACTTAACGCGGTCAGATAGGTCGCCGGTTTCGCCAGCGACCCGATGGAACGGCGCGCCTGCATGGCACGGTTATAGCCGGCATACTGCGGCTCCGCCCCGCCAACCATCGCGCGCACCTCGCCGCTAAAGCGATCCACCACCACCATCGCGGTTTCCAGATCGCTCAATTTACGCTGCTTCTTCAACGCCGGAATGCCTTCGACAACGGCTTTTTCTGCGGCATCCTGCGCCACGGAGTCAAAGGTGGTGAAGATCTTCACGCCGGAGAGATCTTTAATTTTATCCCCCAGCTTCGCCTGCAGTTCCTGACGAACCATCTGCATAAACGCTGGCTGCGGTGAAATAACGCCGCCGCGCGGCTGTACGCCAAGCGGACGCGCGCTCAGCATGTCATAGAGTTCCTGATCGATGATTTTCTGCTGCTGTAACAGGCGTAGCACCAGGTTACGACGCTCCAGCGCCAGTTTCGGGTTGCGCCACGGGTTATAAATCGACGCCCCTTTTACCATCCCCACCAGTAACGCCTGCTGATCGAGGCTCAGTTCCTCTACCGGACGACCAAAGTAATACAGGCTCGCCAGCGGAAAACCGCGAATTTCATTATCCCCGCTTTGACCGAGGTAGACCTCGTTCATGTACAGCTCAAGAATACGATCTTTACTGTAACGGGCATCCATGATCAGCGCCATGTAGGCTTCATTCGCTTTACGCCAGTATGATCTTTCGCTGGAGAGGAACAGGTTCTTCACCAGCTGCTGGGTCAGCGTACTGGCCCCCTGCACCGTGCGTCCCGCCGTCAGGTTGGCCAGCACCGCACGCCCGATAGAGTAAAGACTAATGCCATCATGCTCATAGAAATGACGGTCTTCCGTCGCCAACAGCGTATCGACCAGCAGATCCGGGAAACCGCTGCGCGGGACGAATAAACGCTGCTCGCCATTTGGCGAAGAAAGCATGGTGATAAGCCGCGGATCCAGGCGGAAGAAGCCAAACTGGCGGTTGTTATCCAGATTGACGATGGTTTCCAGACGCCCGTCACTGAACGTCAGCCGCGCGCGCACCTGCCCTTCTTTGCTGTCCGGGAAGTCAAACGGACGACGGATCATCTCAATGCTATTGGCCTGCACGGTAAATTCGCCAGGACGGGTCATCTTCGTCACCAGACGATACTGCGTCGCTTCCAGCAATTTCACCATCTCGTTTTTGCTGACAGGCATGTCTGGCTCAAGGTTCACCATCCGGCCATATACCGCCGCCGGAAGCTGCCAGACCTTGCCATCAATACGGCTGCGGATTTTTTGATCCAGATAGACGCCGTAAATGGCGAACAGCACAACAAAAACGATAAACAGTTTTAGCAATAGCCACAGCCAGCCGCGCTTGCCACGAGGCTTACGCCCTTTGCCCTTACCTTTACGCGGCATCGGTTCTTCATCCTCATAGTCATCATCATAATCGTCGTCATGCTGCCGACGACGGCTCACCTTTTGTTTCACAGGACGTGACGGTTTCCCCTTACGTCCAATCGGCTCGCGGTCATTCCCCGCCATGCTTTTTCTCCGCAACATACAGGCGCAAAGGCCCGATTCTCTATTCTTCAGCCAGACGACAGAAGAAGAAATCTCTCAATTATTACCGCTCTTTCGCCGGATGCGGCATAACGCCTTATCCGGCCTACAGTTACATTACGAATACTTCTTCGTGCGCCGCGTTGGGGCGGTATTCGCCGGATCGTCCGGCCAGACATGTTTGGGGTAACGGCCCTTCATCTCTTTTTGCACTTCGCGATACGCACCCTGCCAGAAAGCGCTTAAATCGCGCGTAATCTGTAGCGGTCGCTGCGCTGGCGAAAGCAGTTCCAGCACCAGCGGCACTCGCCCCTGCGCAAGCGTCGGCGTACTTGCCTCGCCGAACATTTCCTGCATTCTGACCGCCAGTGCGGGCGGGTTATCTTCATGATAACGAATCGTTATTCGGCTTCCCGTCGGCACAGTGTAATGCCCAGGCAGTTCACTATCCAGACGTTGCAGCATGGCATAGTCAAGCAGTCCCCGTAACGCCTGAGTCACATTCAGAGATTTCAGACTCCGTAACGACTGTACGCCTGTCATGTGCGGCAGCAACCAGTTTTCCAGAGTCGCCAGCAGCGACGCCTCATCCACGGCAGGCCAGTCATATTCCGGCAGCCATTTCGCCGCACAGTGTAGACGCAGACGGAACTGCTCCGCTTCCGGCGTCCAGTTAAGGACGGCCAGACCTCTATCGCGGATGCCGTTCAGCATCGCCTGATGAAGCTCCTCTTCAGACGGTTTCGCCAGTGGCTGAACACTAACCGTCAACTGTCCAATACGCATTCTGCGCCACGCTTTCAACGTTCCCTGCGCTTCGTCCCATTCAACCGTGTCAGACTGGCGCAGTAAATCAGGACACGCCTGAATCAGCGAGGCAATATCCAGCGGCTGCGCCAACAATATTCGGGCGTCCGGCGAGGCGCTGCCTTGCAGTAACAGCGGCGCGATCAGCCATTCATGACGTCCCAACGCGTCATCCGCATCTAACATCGCGCCCATACCATTGGCTAACTGATAGCGCCCTTCCTGACCACGACGCCGCGCGATGCGGTCGCTAAACGCTCTGGCCAACAGCGGCATAATAAGCGCGCTATCCGGCTCGCCATTACGCACCTGCAGCCGTTTTAAAAGTTGCTGGCTACGCTGCTGCCAGCCCGGCTGTCGCCGCGAAAATAGCACGCTAAAATCCGTACCGCCGCCGCGCGGCGGGTCCTCAAGGATGGCCGCGAGCATGGCGGCGGTGGCGGCGCTATCGCCCTCGCCGGCATTGACTAACATCGCCGCCAGGCGCGGATCGTTACCTGTTGCCGCCATTTTCTGCCCGCGCGCGCTTAATCGCTCGCCCTCCAGCGCGCCTAACATCAATAATAAACGGCGGGCGGCCTGAAGATTCACCTCCGGCGGCCTGTCCAGCCAGAAAAGTGATGCCGGATCGTGACATCCCCACTGCAACACCTCCATCAACAAACCGGAGAGGTCGCTGTGTAAGATTTCCGGATCGCTTTGCGCCGCCGCCCGCTCCGCCTGTTCTTTTGCCAGCAGATGTAAACAGATTCCCGGCGCCAGTCGTCCGGCACGCCCCGCGCGCTGCGTCATTGATGCCTGACTGATACGCTGCGTAACCAGCCGCGTCAGTCCCGTTCGCGCGTCGAATCGCGCCACGCGCTCCTGAGCGCTATCGACGACCAGACGAATCCCTTCAATCGTCAAACTGGTTTCGGCAATGTTAGTCGCCAACACCACTTTACGCATCCCGGCGGGGGCGGGAACAATCGCTTTGCGTTGCGCTTCCAGAGACAATGCGCCATACAGCGGACAAAGCAGGACATCGCTCCCTACCCGCGACGCCAGATGTTCATGAACGCGCTGTATTTCGCCTACGCCGGGTAAAAATAGCAGCAGCGAACCGTTTTCATTGCGCAGCAGTTCCGCTGTCGCCATCGCGACGGCTTCATCAAAACGCAAATGCGCCGCAAGCGGCTGATAACGTCGCTCCACCGCAAACGCGCGCCCCTCCGAGACGATCGTCGGCGCATCAGGCAGTCGCTGACAGAGCCTGTCGTTATCCAGCGTCGCAGACATGATTAACAGCCTGAGATCGTCACGGAGCCCTTGCTGGATATCCAGCAACAGCGCCAACGCTAAATCCGCCTGTAAACTGCGCTCATGAAATTCATCCAGTATCACCAGCCCCACGCCGCGTAATTCGGGATCGCGCTGAATCATTCTGGTCAATACGCCTTCGGTCACCACTTCCAGCCGGGTACGCGGCCCCACGCAGCTTTGCGCGCGCATCCGATAGCCTACCGTTTCGCCAGGCTTTTCATTCAACGCTTCCGCCAGACGCTGCGCGACATTACGCGCCGCCAGACGACGCGGTTCAAGCAGAAGGATTTTTCCAGCAACCGGCCCCTGTTGCAGGAGTTGCAACGGCAGCCAGGTGGATTTCCCCGCCCCGGTAGGCGCGGACAACAAAACCTGCGGCGCGGTTTTTAGGGCTGTCAACAATTCAGGCAATACGGCGGCAACGGGCAATGACGTCACAAACGGCTCCACGGGGTTAACTTTCTTTGCGCCGCATTGTAGCATCGTGTTAATCCATAACCGAGTATCCCTATGTCTGAGCCAAAACGGCTGTTTTTTGCGATTGACTTACCCGACGACGCACGCGCGCAAATTATCGCCTGGCGCGCCGCCCATTTTGCGTCTGAAGACGGACGGCCCGTGGCAGCGGCGAACCTACACCTGACGCTGGCCTTTTTAGGCGACGTCAGTAACGATAAGCAGCGCGCGCTTGCGCAACTGGCCGGACGAATTCGCCAGCCGGGCTTTACGCTACATCTGGATGACGCCGGTCAGTGGCTGCGTTCGCGCGTGGTGTGGCTGGGGATGCGCCAGCCGCCGCGCGGGTTGTTGCAGTTGGCTAATATGCTGCGCGCGCAGGCCGCCCGCAGCGGTTGTTACCAAAGCCCGCAGCCTTTTCACCCGCATATTACGCTGCTGCGCGACGCCAGCCATACGGTGGCTATCCCACCGCCGGGCTTTTGCTGGTCATTTCCGGTCACGTCGTTTGCGCTTTACGCCTCTTCGTATGGGCAAGGCCGTACCCGCTATGCCGAGCTGCAGCGCTGGACGCTGGGCGAATAATAATGAAGGAATGTCGATGCTATTCTCACCCCCTTTACAACGCGCTACGTTGATTCAGCGCTATAAACGTTTTTTAGCCGATGTAATCACCCCTGACGGTACGACGCTTACGCTGCACTGTCCTAATACCGGCGCGATGACCGGCTGCGCCACGCCTGGCGATACCGTCTGGTATTCGACATCAGAAAATACTAAACGCAAATATCCGCATACCTGGGAATTGACTGAAACGCAATCCGGCGCATTCATTTGCGTGAATACGCTGCGGGCGAACCAGCTAACGAAAGAAGCGATTCAGGAGAATCGCCTGCCGGCGCTGGCGGGGTACAATATTCTGAAAAGTGAAGTCAAATATGGCGCCGAGCGCAGCCGTATAGATTTTATGTTACAGGCAGATTTCCGCCCGGACTGCTATATTGAAGTGAAATCGGTCACGTTAGCGGAAAAAGAAAACGGTTATTTTCCCGACGCCATCACCGAACGAGGGCAAAAACATCTTCGGGAGTTGATGGGCGTTGCGGCGGCAGGTCATCGCGCGGTGGTGGTGTTCGCGGTGCTGCACTCCGCCATTACACGTTTTTCACCCGCACGTCATATCGATATAAAATACGCGCAGCTATTGAGCGAGGCTCAGAATAAAGGCGTGGAAGTTTTAGCTTATAAAGCAGAACTTTCAGCCCAAAAAATGGAACTGAACGAACCAGTACCCATAACGTTGTAGTGGAATAACAGCCTGATTATTAAGTATTCTGGCCACGTGCGTAAATACGCTTTTCCTCACAGGGTTGTCAAGTGTTACGTTTAGATAATTGCTATCCGGAAAAGCATCTGCTATTTATAGCGACCTGATTTTCCCCCGAACATGGGGATCGATAGTGCGTGTTAAGGAGAAGCAACATGCAAGAAGGGCAAAACCGTAAAACATCGTCCCTGAGTATTCTCGCCATCGCTGGGGTGGAGCCGTACCAGGAGAAACCGGGCGAAGAGTATATGAACGAAGCCCAGCTATCGCACTTCAAGCGTATTCTTGAAGCATGGCGTAATCAACTCCGGGATGAAGTCGATCGCACTGTGACGCACATGCAGGACGAAGCCGCCAACTTCCCCGATCCGGTCGATCGCGCCGCGCAGGAAGAGGAGTTTAGCCTGGAGTTACGTAATCGTGACCGTGAGCGCAAACTGATCAAAAAGATCGAGAAGACGCTGAAGAAAGTGGAAGATGAAGACTTCGGTTATTGCGAGTCCTGCGGGGTGGAGATTGGTATCCGCCGCCTGGAAGCGCGTCCAACAGCCGATCTGTGCATCGACTGCAAAACGCTGGCTGAAATTCGCGAAAAACAGATGGCGGGTTAATCCCGTTCGTTTCTACCCTATTTATGACAGGCGGGAGTTTTCCCGCCTTATTCTTTATTGCCCGCAGCATGACTGACTCACACTATATTGGCCGTTTCGCGCCATCGCCATCCGGCGAACTGCATTTCGGCTCGTTAATCGCCGCCCTCGGCAGCTATCTACAAGCCCGTGCGCAACGCGGAATTTGGCGCGTTCGTATAGAGGATATCGATCCCCCACGTGAAGTTCCCGGTGCCGCAGCGATCATTCTGCGCCAGCTGGAACATTACGGCCTGCACTGGGATGGCGAGGTCTTATGGCAATCACAGCGTCATGAGGCTTATCGCGAGGCGCTGGCCTGGCTTCACGAGCAGGGACTGAGCTACTACTGCACTTGCCCCCGCTCGCGCATTCAACGTCTGGGCGGTATTTACGACGGCCATTGCCGGGCGTTATACCACGGGCCGGAGAATGCCGCCGTCAGAATTAAACAGCAGCATCCGGTGATGCGTTTCCATGATGCCTTGCGCGGCGATATCCAGGCTGACCCACAGCTGGCTAGCGAAGATTTTATTATCCACCGCCGCGACGGACTGTTTGCTTATAATCTGGCCGTGGTGGTCGACGATCATTTTCAGGGGGTGACGGAGATCGTCCGCGGCGCAGATTTAATCGAACCCACTGTCCGACAACTTTCGCTGTATAAACAGTTTGGCTGGCGTGCGCCAGGTTACGTTCACCTTCCGCTGGCACTCAACGAACAAGGCGCTAAACTTTCCAAGCAAAATCATGCCCCTGCGCTTGCGACAGGCGATCCGCGCCCGGTACTGGTCCAGGCATTACGCTTTTTAGGCCAACGCGCCGTCGTAGCGTGGCAGGAGATGTCTGTTGAGGAGTTGCTGCGCTTTGCGGTGGCGCACTGGAGGCTTACAGCCGTACCCACATCGGCTAATGTAAATCCGGCATTCTCAAATGCGTCTCGCTGAGCTATGATTAGCCGCTATTTTTGCTCATCGTCTTTCGCATTGCTGCGGCGTTAATGATGCTTACAGCCCAGGTCGCGTTGTTCTCTTACGTCCGTCTGCCGTAATGCGAAAGACATAGAGTAAGTTGATCTTATTAATGTATGACACTACCGAGGTGCGCTATTTTTACCCGAGTCGCTAATTTTTGCCGTAAGGTGTTAAGCCGCGAGGAGAGCGAGGCAGAACAAGCCGTCGCCCGTCCACATATGACGATTATCCCGCGTGAACAGCACGCTATCTCCCGCAAAGATATCAGTGAAAATGCCCTCAAAGTCATGTACAGACTCAATAAAGCGGGCTATGAATCCTGGCTGGTCGGCGGCGGCGTCCGCGATCTCCTGCTCGGCAAAAAGCCGAAGGATTTCGACGTGACCACCAACGCAACACCGGATCAGGTACGGAAATTATTCCGCAATTGCCGTCTGGTGGGACGTCGTTTCCGCCTGGCTCACGTGATGTTTGGCCCGGAAATTATCGAAGTGGCAACGTTTCGTGGTCATCATGAAGGCAGTGAAAGCGACCGTACGACCTCCCAGCGTGGGCAAAACGGTATGCTGCTGCGCGATAATATCTTCGGTTCTATCGAAGAAGATGCCCAGCGCCGCGATTTCACCATTAACAGCCTTTACTACAGCGTGGCGGATTTTACCGTGCGCGATTACGTCGGCGGGATGCAGGATCTGCAAGAAGGCGTGATTCGCCTGATCGGCAATCCGGAAACGCGCTACCGCGAAGACCCGGTTCGAATGCTGCGCGCCGTGCGTTTCGCTGCGAAGCTCAATATGCGTATCAGCCCTGAAACGGCTGAGCCAATCCCGCGTCTGGCAACCTTGCTAAACGACATTCCTCCCGCGCGCCTGTTCGAAGAGTCGCTGAAGCTGTTGCAGGCGGGGAACGGTTTTGAAACCTATCAACAACTGCGGGAATACAATCTCTTCCAGCCGTTGTTTCCTACCATTACGCGTTATTTCACCGAAAACGGCGACAGCGCAATGGAACGCATCATTGCGCAGGTGTTGAAGAATACGGATAACCGCATCCGTAACGAGATGCGCGTTAATCCGGCATTTTTGTTTGCCGCCATGTTCTGGTATCCGCTGCTGGAGATGGCGCAAAAAATCGCTCAGGAGAGCGGTCTGGCCTATTACGACGCTTTCGCGCTGGCCATGAATGACGTGCTGGATGAAGCCTGCCGTTCACTGGCGATCCCGAAACGCCTGACCACGCTTACCCGTGATATTTGGCAGCTTCAGTTACGGATGTCGCGACGCCAGGGCAAACGCGCCTGGAAACTGATGGAACATCCCAAATTCCGCGCCGCGTTTGATTTGCTGGAGCTGCGCGCTCAGGTGGAAAATAATACTGAGCTGCAACGTCTGGCGCAGTGGTGGGCCGAGTTTCAGGCTTCCGCGCCGCCGGAACAAAAAGGGATGCTCAACGAGCTGGATGACGATCCTGCTCCACGCCGCCGCCGTTCACGTCCGCGCAAACGCGCGCCGCGCCGCGAGGGAAGTGCGTGACTGTCGTTTATATCGCCATTGGCAGCAACCTCGCCTCCCCTTTGGAGCAGGTTAATGCTGCCGTGAAAGCGATCGGTGAAATCCCTGACAGTCAAATCGTGGCCGTCTCCTCGTTTTACCGCACGCCGCCGCTTGGTCCACAGGATCAACCCGATTACCTGAACGCCGCGGTGGCGCTGGATACCACTCTCGCCCCCGAAGAATTGCTTAACCATACCCAGCGCATTGAGCTGCAACAGGGCCGTGTGCGTAAAGCTGAACGCTGGGGGCCGCGAACGCTGGATCTCGACATTATGCTGTTTGGCGATGAAGTCATTAACACCGAACGTCTGACCGTACCGCACTACGACATGAAAAACCGCGGCTTTATGCTGTGGCCGTTATTCGAAATCGCTCCTGATCTTATCTTTCCGGATGGTATCAGCCTGCATCAGCATCTCACCCATCTTGGTGCTGCAAAACCCGCCCACTGGTAAAACATCGCCTCCCCTTTAGCGTTTACTGCTTTAGCGCCAAACGATTGCTTAAATCAATTGCCCCCCTGAATATGACTGTTAGAATGCCGGGAAATATAACTTTTACCATCAGGAAACGTTATGAAACCCACCACCATTTCACTGCTGCAGAAATGCAAGCAAGAGAAAAAACGCTTCGCGACAATTACCGCCTACGACTACAGCTTCGCTAAGTTATTTGCCGACGAAGGTATCAATGTGATGCTGGTTGGCGACTCTCTGGGCATGACAATTCAGGGGCACGACTCCACCCTGCCTGTCACCGTGGAAGATATCGCCTACCACACCCGCGCGGTACGCCGCGGCGCGCCCAACTGTCTATTGCTCTCCGACCTGCCGTTTATGGCTTACGCCACCCCGGAACAGGCGTTTGAAAACGCTGCGGTGGTTATGCGCGCGGGCGCTAATATGGTCAAAATCGAAGGCGGTGCCTGGCTTACGGATACGGTGAAAATGCTCACCGAACGCGCCGTGCCGGTGTGCGGCCATCTGGGGCTAACGCCCCAGTCGGTGAATATCTTCGGCGGCTATAAAATTCAGGGCCGTGGAGATGCAGGGCAAGTGCTGCTGGATGACGCGTTGGCTTTAGAAGCGGCTGGCGCCCAACTGCTGGTGCTGGAGTGCGTGCCTGTTGAGCTGGCGAAGCGCGTCACGGAAGCGCTGTCGATTCCGGTGATCGGCATCGGCGCCGGTAACGTCACCGACGGACAAATCCTTGTCATGCATGATGCCTTTGGCATTACCGGTGGCCATATCCCGAAATTTGCGAAGAATTTCCTCAATGAAGCAGGCGACATGCGCGCCGCCGTACGGCAGTATATGGCTGAAGTGGAGTCCGGCGTTTATCCGGGCGAAGAACACAGCTTTCACTAATTTTTCTGACCGTGCCGGATGGCGACGCGACGCGTCTTATCCGGCCTACAGATCCTCAACGGATGTAGGCCTGATAAGCGCAGCGCCATCGGGCAGGATCATCAGGCAATTCAAGGAGTCTTGTTGTGCTAATCATTGAAACCCTGCCGCTGCTGCGCCAGCATATTCGTCGTCTGCGTCAGGAAGGCAAACGCGTCGCACTGGTTCCCACCATGGGCAACCTGCACGACGGCCATATGAAACTGGTCGATGAAGCAAAAGCGCGGGCTGATGTGGTGTTCGTCAGCATTTTCGTCAACCCGATGCAGTTTGACCGACCGGACGATCTGGTGCGTTATCCGCGCACGCTGCAGGAAGACTGTGAAAAGCTGAACAAGCGCAAAGTCGATTATGTCTTTGCACCAGCCGTTGAGGAAATCTACCCGCAAGGGCTGGAAGGCCATACGTACGTTGATGTTCCCGGCCTCTCCACCATGCTGGAAGGCGCCAGCCGTCCGGGCCACTTCCGCGGCGTCTCGACCATCGTCAGCAAGCTGTTTAACCTGATCCAACCCGATATCGCCTGCTTTGGCGAGAAGGATTTCCAGCAACTGGCGCTGATCCGCAAAATGGTGGCGGATATGAGTTATGACATTGAGATCGTCGGCGTACCGATTATTCGCGCCAAAGACGGTCTGGCTCTCAGCTCGCGTAACGGTTATCTGACCGCAGAACAGCGCAAAATTGCGCCGGGTCTATACAACGTGATGAATAGCATCGCTGAAAAACTGATTGCGGGTAATCGTGAGCTGCAAGAGATTATTGCCATTGCCGAACAGGAACTGAATGAAAAAGGCTTCCGTGCCGACGACATTCAAATCCGTGATGCCGACACGCTGCTGGAGCTGACGGAAACCAGCAAACGCGCAGTGATTCTGGCTGCCGCCTGGCTGGGTCAGGCGCGTCTGATCGATAATCAAAGCGTTACATTAGCCCAGTAGACAGGGGTTAAAAATCGGGCAATACTGCCTGAGAATTTCCAAAGCAGGCCACAAGCGCCTGCTTAGCCAAGGTAAACGACAGGGTAAAGAAGTTATGATTCGCACCATGCTGCAAGGCAAGCTCCACCGCGTAAAAGTCACGCAGGCGGACCTGCACTACGAAGGTTCCTGTGCCATTGACCAGGATTTCCTTGATGCCTCCGGTATTCTGGAAAACGAAGCGATTGATATCTGGAACGTGACCAATGGGAAACGTTTCTCAACCTATGCGATTGCGGCTGAACGCGGCTCCAGAATCATCTCGGTGAACGGTGCAGCGGCGCACTGTGCTGAAGTTGGCGACATTGTGATTATCGCCAGCTTCGTCACCATGTCTGACGAAGAAGCCCGTACATGGCGGCCGAAAGTGGCCTATTTCGAAGGCGACAACGAAATGAAACGTACTGCAAAAGCCATTCCGGTACAGGTCGCCTGACAGCCCTTACCCCTGCGGCTGATTGACTATCAGCCGCGACATGGTTTCCAGCGAATCCGTGCGCAGAATATACAGCCGTTTTAGCAACATCGGGTTATCGCCAGGCTTCACCTTCCCTCTCACCGTGGTGACCGCCAGATGGAAACCGGCGTCTTTTGCTGCTTTGATCGCGGTCGCGTTATAGCCGCCAAAGGGATAAGAAAGATAAAATACGTGCGGAGTAAACTGTGCAAGCGCCCGCCGCGAGCGTTCAAAATCAAACAGAATATTATGGTAGCTGCGGCTATATAAAATCGGGCGACGATGCCCGTCTACCCGGTGTAAAAAGTGAGTATGTGACTGAAAATCAAAAACATCGCTTATCTTGCGCAATTCGGACACGCTCATAAATTGCAGCGACCTGGGATTCCATTTTTGCGGATGGCGCTTAATACGCGATGAGATAATAAATGCCGTCGCTTTCATACCGTACTGCTTTAATACCGGATACGCATAGCGACTCACCGATTTAAGACCATCGTCAAAGGTAATAGCCACCGCGCGCGCCGGGAAATTAGCGCGGTTATGGATGTAATCCTCCAGTTGGTACATCGTCAACGTGGCATAGCCGCGATCGCGAAGCCAGGTCATTTGGTTGCTGAATGCCCGAACCGAAGTCGTGGTGGACGTATGGCGAAAACGGGTATTCTCTTCATCACGTAAGATGTGATGGTAGGTCAAAATCGGAATGCCGTTGTCTTCCTGCGCATCCATGGCGCTGACATAAGCCAGCCTGTCGCCAATACGGATCTGATACCAGGTTTGATGTAGCCTGCCTTTCAGCTTGCTAATAATGGGGTAACGCAAATTATCCACTAATACGCCAAACGGGGCGCTACTGATGTCCGGCGCGTTATACACCGGCGTGTCCTTCCAGGTCACCAGATTCTGATTGCTGAGCGGCTTGTTAAGATCGCCCAGCCCATCTTCCACTTTTTGTTTTCCCTGCACGGATTCCAGATGGCCTTTATCGATAAACCCCTCGCCGAAGCCGAATTTAAAGGCATAATAATCAGCCGCAACAGGCGTTACGGAAAGAATTTGTCCGGCGCGGATATTCCCTACGGTCACCATTTTATCGCCAATCTGCGACCAGATGGCGGCGTCTTCCGTCGTTTGCATATAACGAGCGGGCAAGGCAGCCAACACATTACCGGCGAAAAAGAACAGCAAGATAAGAACAACGCGCATAACCATATATCATAACCGAGGCGAAAAAACGCCGTTATTGTAGCAAAAGCGTCGTCAATGGTATTGATCAAAACTCATACAAATCATTCAGCAATACAAAAGGCGGATTTTTCTGCTGCTGATGCCAGAGACTGGTGACATCCGGTGCGCCAAGCGCGACAATCTGGTCGCGAAATGCTGAACTGCTCATCGACTCTCGCAAAGGAAGCATTTCCTCTATCAATGAATAGCTAACACCTGAAATAACTTCACATTGAGAATGTTTATGGCTCATCAGCGACGCTACACGATAAGGCGCCGCGCCGGAAATGTCGGTTAAAAATATCACGCCTTCACCGGAGTCGGTGGCATGGAGGGCATCACACATCATACGGCTCAGCATGTTTGAGCTCAGGCCGCGCCAAAAATTGACCGCCCGGCATTGCGCCAACGGACCATTTTTTCTCTCCAGGCGATCAAGCATATCCTGTGCGCGATCGTCATGGCAGGTAATCACCCAACCTAACATAGCCTACCTCCTTAGCAGACAAGTAGTTTATCAGGGTTACCAATCAGGAATGATGACAGCCGTCAAAAGTCTCCTCTTCCCTCCAGGAGAAGAGGAGAATCGTATCAGCTACGCAAACCGCGTCCGCGCTGGATCAGCGACCAGCACAGCAGGTAGAAAGCGGCGATAAAGATCACCAGTACGCCAAATGTGGTGACCAGCGGCACATCATGGATACCCAGGAAGCCGTAGCGGAAGCCGCTGATCATGTAGACGATCGGGTTCAGGTGCGACAACCCTTGCCAGAACGGCGGCAGCAGCGTCAGCGAGTAAAATACCCCGCCGAGGTAGGTTAGCGGCGTCAGCACAAAGGTCGGGATCAGGCTGATATCGTCAAAGGTTTTCGCAAACACGGCGTTCAGCAGTCCGGCCAGCGAGAACAGAATCGCGGTCAGAATCAGCGTTAGCGCGACAAATACCCAGGAATGCACCTGGAAAGGCACGAAAAAGAGCGAAATCGCCGTCACCAGAATCCCCACGCACAGCCCGCGCGCCACGCCGCCGCCGACAAATCCGGCGATGATCACGTGCGTTGGTACCGGCGCGACCAGCAGTTCCTCAATATTGCGCTGAAACTTGGCGCTAAAAAATGACGACGCGACATTAGCGTAGGAGTTAGTAATAACCGCCATCATAATCAGGCCCGGCACAATAAATTGCATATAGCTAAAACCATGCATTTCGCCGATGCGCGAACCAATCAAATTACCAAAAATAATAAAATAGAGCGTCATGGTGATGACGGGCGGCACCAGCGTTTGCACCCAGATCCGCATAAAGCGGTGGATCTCTTTCGCCCAGATGCTTTTAAGGGCAACCCAGTAAAGCTGCATCATGCGCGATCTCCTTGTTTTTCATGCACCAGCGACACAAACAGTTCTTCCAGACGGTTGGCTTTATTACGCATACTTAATACCTGAACCCCCTGCTCGCTCAGTTGGCTAAAGACGCTGTTAACCCCCTGCTCGCGCAACACTTCAACCTCCAGAGTCGAGGTATCCACCAGACGATATTGATAACCCGCAAGCTTAGGCAGCGGGCTTTTTGGCGCTAAATCCAGAATAAACGTCTCCGATTTCAGCTTTGAAAGCAGATTTTTCATGGAGGTATTTTCCACCAGCTCGCCGTGCTGAATAATACCGATATTGCGGCACAGCATTTCCGCCTCTTCCAGATAGTGGGTGGTGAGAATAATCGTGGTGCCTTTAGCGTTTAAGTCTTTCAGGAATCCCCACATCGAGCGACGCAATTCGATATCGACGCCCGCCGTCGGCTCGTCGAGAATCAATAGCTTAGGTTCATGCATCAATGCGCGGGCGATCATCAGGCGGCGTTTCATCCCACCGGACAGCATCCGCGCGCGTTCACTACGTTTTTCCCACAGATCGAGCTGTTTTAAATACTTTTCGCTACGTAAAACCGCCTCTTTATGTTCCACGCCGTAATAACCGGCCTGATTCACTACGATCTGTTGCACCGTTTCAAACGGGTTAAAGTTAAACTCCTGTGGCACCAGTCCAAGCTGTCGCTTGGCGTTAACCACGTCTTTTTCCAGGTCATAACCAAAAACGTTAACGCGCCCGGACGTTTTATTAACCAATGAGCTGATAATACCGATGGTGGTCGATTTCCCTGCTCCATTTGGCCCCAGAAGCGCGTAAAAATCCCCCGCTTCGACCTGCAAATCTATGCCGCGCAGCGCCTGAACGCCGCCGGGATAGGTTTTTTTAAGTTGTTGAAGTTCCAGCGCAATGGTCATAAATTCTCACTTACTTTACGTTCTTACACTTTATATATGGTTTAAATAACTACGGAGTTGCCCTATATTAGCCCAACGCACTTATTTGGTTACAGGTCGTTAACTTCCATGAAAGACATAGATACACTCATCAGCAACAATGCACTATGGTCAAAAATGCTGGTGGAAGAGGACCCCGGATTTTTTGAGAAACTGGCGCAAGCGCAAAAACCGCGCTTTCTATGGATTGGATGTTCCGACAGCCGCGTTCCCGCAGAGCGTTTAACCGGGCTTGAACCGGGCGAATTGTTTGTTCACCGTAATGTGGCTAACCTGGTTATTCACACCGATCTGAACTGTCTCTCCGTGGTTCAGTATGCGGTTGATGTTCTGGAAGTTGAGCATATTATCATTTGCGGCCACTCCGGTTGCGGCGGTATCAAGGCTGCGGTAGAAAACCCTGAGTTGGGCTTGATTAATAACTGGCTGCTGCATATCCGCGACATCTGGCTTAAACATAGCTCGCTGTTGGGAAAAATGCCCGAAGAGCAACGTCTGGACGCGCTCTATGAATTGAACGTCATGGAGCAGGTCTATAACCTGGGACATTCCACCATTATGCAGTCAGCGTGGAAACGCGGGCAGAATGTGACCATTCACGGCTGGGCGTACAGTATCAATGATGGCCTGCTGCGCGATCTTGACGTCACCGCCACCAACAAAAAAACGCTGGAGAACGGCTATCATAAGGGTATCTCCGCCCTAAGTCTGAAATACATTCCCCACCAATAAGCCATTAGCTATAGGCCGGATAAGTCGCTTTAGCGACGCCATCCGGCATTTCTGCGCTTACTCGTCCAGCAGCACCACTTTACCAACATACGGTAGATGGCGATAACGCTGGGCGTAGTCAATACCGTACCCCACGACGAACTCATCAGGAATAGAGAAGCCGATAAACTCCACCGGGACATCCACTTCTCGACGAGACGGTTTATCCAGCAGCGTACAAATCGCCAGCGATTTCGGCTCGCGCAGGCCCAGGATTTCACGGACCTTCGACAGCGTATTACCGGAATCAATAATGTCTTCAACAATCAGCACGTCTTTACCGCGAATATCCTCATCCAGATCTTTGAGGATTTTCACGTCGCGGGTGGTGGACATGCCGCTACCATAGCTGGAGGCGGTCATAAAATCGACTTCATGAGGAACCTGGACTTCACGGCACAGGTCCGCCATAAACATAAATGAGCCACGCAACAGACCTACCAGCACCATTTCACTGCCGCTGTCTTTATAACGTTCGGTAATCTGACGACCCAGCTCGGCAATACGTGCTTTGATCTCCGCTTCGGGGATCATGACTTCAACAGTATGTTTCATATTTATAACCATATGATTTAAAAACAAATCACTCAATGCCGGTGACTAATAACGCCGCATTGACGCGCAAGGCACGCAGTATAACAGCAAACGTATTCATTCGCGGCATTTGATAAGAAAGCTCATTTTGTGATGACGATCACACATGTTAATTCCTATACTTAATTGCTACTAAAAAATTAACAATTTGGGATGGTGTCTTTTTATGGCAGAAAATAACGCACGATCGCCACGATTACTCGTGACGCTGACGGCCCTCTTTGCAGCACTTTGTGGGCTGTATCTTCTTATCGGAGGTGTCTGGCTGGTTGCTATTGGCGGTTCCTGGTACTACCCCATCGCGGGCCTCGTGATGCTGGTTGTGGCCGGATTGCTATGGCGCAGTAAACGTGCCGCGCTGTGGCTGTATGCCGCCCTGCTGCTGGCGACAATGATTTGGGGCGTGTGGGAAGTCGGGTTCGACTTCTGGGCGCTCACGCCGCGTAGCGATATCCTGGTGTTTTTCGGCATCTGGCTAATATTGCCGTTTGTCTGGCATCGGCTGGTGGTTCCTTCCAGCGGCGCAGTGGCGGCGCTGGTCGTGGCGCTGCTGATTAGCGGCGGCATTCTGACCTGGGCTGGCTTCAACGACCCGCAGGAGATCAACGGAACGCTTCGCGCCGACGCCACGCCCGTCGCAACAAGCTCGTCGATCGCCGACGAAGACTGGCCGGCCTATGGACGTAATCAGGAAGGCCAACGCTATTCGCCGCTGAAACAGATCACTGCGGATAACGTTCACCAACTGAAAGAAGCGTGGGTCTTCCGCACCGGCGATCTGAAACAACCCAACGATCCGGGCGAAATCACCAACGAAGTGACCCCGATTAAAGTCGGCGATACGCTTTATCTGTGTACGGCTCACCAGCGTCTGTTCGCGCTGGACGCCGCCAGCGGTAAAGAGAAGTGGCATTTTGATCCCCAGTTGAAGACCGATTCATCTTTCCAGCATGTGACCTGCCGCGGCGTCTCTTATCATGAGGCCAAAGCGGATACCGCCTCGCCGGAGGTCATCGCCGACTGTCCGCGCCGCATTATCCTTCCGGTCAATGACGGTCGCCTTTTCGCGGTGAATGCCGAAACCGGCAAGCTGTGTGAAACCTTCGCCAACAAAGGCGTCCTGAATCTGCAAACCAATATGCCGGACACCACGCCGGGACTGTATGAACCGACGTCGCCGCCGATTATCACCGATAAAACGATTGTCATTGCCGGTTCGGTCACGGATAACTTCTCTACCCGCGAAACGTCCGGCGTTATCCGTGGTTTTGATGTTAATACCGGTAAACTACTGTGGGCCTTCGATCCGGGGGCGAAAGATCCGAACGCGATTCCAGCCGATGAGCACGCTTTTACCTTTAACTCGCCGAACTCCTGGGCACCTGCCGCCTATGATGCGAAACTGGATCTGGTCTATCTGCCGATGGGCGTGACCACGCCGGATATCTGGGGCGGTAACCGCACGCCGGAGCAGGAACGTTATGCCAGCGCCATCCTGGCGCTGAATGCCACCACCGGGAAACTGGCCTGGAGTTATCAGACCGTCCATCACGATCTGTGGGATATGGACCTGCCGGCACAGCCGACGCTGGCGGATATTACCGTTGACGGTACCACCGTTCCGGTTATCTATGCGCCAGCGAAAACCGGTAATATCTTTGTGCTCGACAGACGTAATGGCGAGCTGGTCGTGCCCGCCCCGGAAAAACCGGTCCCACAGGGCGCGGCAAAAGGCGATTACGTCGCCAAAACTCAGCCGTTCTCTGATTTAACCTTCCGCCCGAAAAAAGATCTCTCCGGCGCGGATATGTGGGGCGCGACCATGTTCGACCAACTGGTGTGCCGCGTTATGTTCCACCAGTTGCGCTATGAAGGTATCTTCACCCCGCCGTCAGAGCAGGGGACATTGGTATTCCCTGGCAACCTGGGAATGTTTGAATGGGGCGGTATTTCCGTCGATCCAGACCGTCAGGTCGCTATCGCTAACCCAATGGCGCTGCCGTTTGTCTCCAGACTTATTCCCCGCGGGCCTGGCAATCCAATGGAACCGCCGAAAGACGCAAAAGGGACCGGTACAGAAGCAGGTATTCAGCCACAGTACGGCGTACCATTCGGCGTCACGCTGAATCCGTTCCTTTCGCCGTTTGGCCTGCCGTGTAAACAACCGGCCTGGGGCTATATTTCCGCGTTGGATCTGAAGACCAATGAAATCGTGTGGAAGAAACGTATAGGGACGCCGCGCGACAGTATGCCGTTCCCGATGCCGGTTCCGGTGCCGTTCAACATGGGGATGCCCATGCTCGGCGGGCCAATCTCAACCGCCGGTAACGTGCTGTTTATCGCCGCGACCGCCGACAACTACCTGCGCGCTTATAACATGAGCAACGGGGAAAAACTGTGGCAGGGACGTTTACCCGCCGGAGGCCAGGCAACGCCGATGACCTATGAGGTAAACGGTAAGCAGTACGTGGTCGTTTCTGCCGGAGGCCACGGTTCGTTTGGTACGAAGATGGGCGACTATATCGTGGCCTATGCTTTGCCTGACGACGCGAAATAACCATTAATGCCCGGCATATGCCGGGCATTGTGCCGGGTGGCAGCTTCGCCTTACCCGGCCTGCGTCGGAGACAGCGATTAGACCGTAAATCCTAACATCATCCCCGTATCTTCATGTTCTAACAGATGACAGTGCGCCATATAGGCATGTTCCTTCGGCGCGTCGTGATCGAACTTGACCAGCACTTCGCTGATACCGCCCTCAACGCGTACCGTATCCTTCCAGCCCGTTCTGTGCGCCGCTGGCGCTTTGCCGTTCTCTGACAGAATACGGAACTGCGTGCCGTGAATATGGAAAGGATGCAGCATCATGTCGCCCACGCCGGAAATCACCCAACGTTCATGTCGGCCTTTTTGCGCCGCGAACATCGGTTTGTTCATATCGAAGACCTGGCCGTTGATAAAGTTAGCGTTATGGAAGTCGAATTTTCCGCCATGATTCATATTGCCCATCGCGCCATGATTCATCCCGCTGTGATCCATATTGCCATGATCCATCTCGCCATGCCCCATATTGCCGCCCTGCATATGCGCGTTCATGCTGTCATGATCCATGCCGCTCATCGCCTGAGCGCCATATTTCTTCATCAGCATTTGCATCCCCATCATATCAAGACGCGGGTCCATCGACAGTTTCAGGTTGCGCACCGTCAGCCCTTCCAGCAACGGCAACGCCGGCATCGTCGTCAACGTATCCGGCAACGTACCGGAGGCGGTAATCCGCAGCGGCTGGATACGCATCACCGGATGCGGTTTATCAAACGGAGCGATCGCCATTCCCATCTGGCTGACCGGCAGCGTCACCAGATCAAAGGCTTTCCCGTCGCTGATATCCACCAGCACTTCAAAACGCTCGCCCATTAATAACGGCAGTTCGGTGACTTTCACCGGCTCCGCCAGCAGGCCGCCGTCGCTGGCGATCACATAAAGCGGGCGATTATCGCTGGCGGCGATATTCAGCGAACGCGCATTACAGCCATTCAACAAGCGCAGACGTAGCCAGCCTTTCGGCGCGGAATGCTGCGGATAGATAGCGCCATTGGTCAGCAGCGTATCGCCAAACCAGCCGACGGCGGCGGTCATAATATCCAGTTGATAATCAATCTGGCCATCGGCGGAGAAGCGTTTGTCCTGAATGATCACCGGCACATCGTCGATGCCCCACTGTTTCGGCAGGCGCAATTTGCGAATCTCGTCATCTTCAATCAGCACCAGTCCGGCAAGGCCCATCGCCACCTGGTGCCCGGTTTTGCCGTGTTTGTGCGGATGAATCCAGCAGGTCGCGGCGCGTTGCTCCGGCGTAAACGTCACCGTGCGGGTTCCGCCTGCGGGAATAATCCCCTGCGGGCCGCCGTCGACGATGCCCGGAATCTCCAGACCATGCCAGTGAAGCGTCGTGTCTTCGGCCAGTTGGTTATGGATATCAACGGTCACGCTTTTTCCTTTGTGAAGCTGTACCGCTGGCCCCAGCAAATTACCGTTGTAGCCCCAGGTTGTCGCGTTCTTACCGGCGAATGTGGACTGTCCGGCTTTAACAATTAACTGCATACGGTTGCTCGCATCTGCCGTTAACAGGTCAGGAATAGGCAACGCGGGACGTTCGGCGGCAAAAGCGGCGCGGCTCCACAGCGGCAGCGCTGATGCAACCCCCAGCGCCACTGAATATTTTAAGAAATCACGGCGTAACATAATCATTTCCTTATAATGAACAGGCGGGTGTCTAAGCATAGACCCTGCCCTAACGGGAAGGTCAAGCCAGCAACACGTCTTTACCGTTCCTGACAGCAATACAACAAGAATGAAAACGCCGCGGCCAATTCTAATAATAAAAGTCGTCGCTACGTTCTCAGTATGCTAACGTTGACTTTCCCTGATGCCGTGGTAGAAGCAATGAAGACGTTTTTCAGACCCGTGTTGTTTGGCAGCCTGATGGCCTTATGCGCAAATAGCTATGCGCTTACTGAATCCGAAGCTGAAGATATGGCCGATTTAACGGCGGTTTTCGTTTTTCTGAAAAATGACTGTGGTTACCAAAATTTACCCAACAGTCAGATTCGCCGTGCGCTGGTCTTTTTTGCCCAGCAAAATCAGTGGGACCTGAGTAACTACGACACCTTCGATATGAAATCGTTGGGCGAAGACAGCTACCGCGATCTTAGCGGCATCGGTATTCCGGTCGCTAAAAAATGCAAAGCTCTGGCCCGCGATTCTCTGAGCCTGTTAGCCTACGTTAAATAATCCTCCGCGATCCTATTGCTGAAATAATGACCGTGCATCCACGGTCATTGTTAGCTATGATGTTGCGCCCTTTTTTTACGGGTGTTAACAATGGAGGTATCAGCCAATGGCCGAAAATACGATGTGGCATGAAACGCTACACGACCAGTTTGGTCAATACTTTGCCGTAGACAACGTTCTGTATCATGAAAAAACCGATCACCAGGATTTAATCATCTTTGAAAACGCCGCTTTTGGCCGCGTGATGGCGCTGGACGGCGTGGTACAGACCACCGAACGCGACGAGTTTATTTATCATGAAATGATGACCCACGTCCCGCTGCTGGCGCACGGTCATGCGAAACACGTTCTGATTATCGGCGGCGGCGACGGCGCAATGCTACGTGAAGTTACCCGGCATAAAAACGTCGAAACCATCACCATGGTGGAGATCGACGCTGGCGTAGTCTCGTTTTGCCGCCAGTATTTACCCAACCACAATGCCGGCAGCTACGACGATCCGCGCTTTACGCTGGTGATCGACGACGGCGTGAATTTCGTCAATCAGACCCATCAGACCTTTGATGTGATCATTTCCGACTGTACCGATCCGATAGGCCCCGGCGAAAGCCTGTTTACCTCCGCCTTTTATGAAGGCTGTAAGCGTTGCCTGAATCCGGGCGGCATTTTTGTCGCCCAGAACGGCGTGTGCTTCCTGCAACAGGATGAAGCGCTCGACAGCCACCGCAAGCTGAGTCATTACTTCAGCGATGTCGGCTTCTACCAGGCGGCGATTCCGACCTATTACGGCGGCATTATGACCTTCGCCTGGGCGACGGACAACGACGCTCTTCGTCACCTGTCGAGCGAAATTATTCAGGCGCGTTTTCATGTCGCCGGCCTCAAATGTCGCTATTACAACCCGGCTATTCATGCCGCTGCATTTGCGCTACCGCAATATCTACATGACGCACTGTCCGCACAGTGACGTTAAGGAGGTGATAAAAATTGAAAAAGCTGAAACTGCATGGCTTTAACAATCTGACGAAAAGCCTGAGTTTTTGTATTTACGATATCTGCTACGCCAAAACCGCAGAAGAGCGCGATGGCTATATCGCCTATATCGATGAACTCTATAACGCCAACCGACTGACCGAGATCCTGTCGGAGACCTGCTCCATTATCGGCGCGAACATCCTGAACATCGCCCGTCAGGATTATGAACCGCAGGGCGCCAGCGTCACGATTCTGGTGAGCGAAGAGCCGATCGACCCGAAACTTATCGACCAAACCGAACATCCCGGCCCGCTGCCGGAAACCGTGGTGGCGCACCTCGATAAGAGCCATATCTGTGTGCATACCTATCCGGAAAGCCATCCGGAAGGCGGGCTTTGCACCTTTCGCGCCGACATCGAAGTGTCAACCTGCGGCGTGATTTCACCGCTAAAAGCGCTCAATTACCTGATCCACCAGCTAGAGTCCGATATTGTCACCATCGATTACCGCGTGCGCGGCTTTACGCGCGACGTCAACGGTATGAAGCACTTTATCGATCATGAGATTAATTCTATTCAGAATTTTATGTCGGAAGATATGAAATCGCTGTATGACATGGTGGATGTAAACGTGTATCAGGAAAATATTTTCCATACCAAGATGCTGCTTAAAGAGTTCGATCTTAAGCACTACATGTTTCACACCAAACCGGAAGATCTCACTGAAACCGAACGCCAGGAGATCACCGCCGCGTTGTGGAAAGAGATGCGCGAGATTTACTACGGCCGCAATATTTCTGCGGTCTGATTCACCACTGGCAGCGCCTGACGGCGCTGTCACTCCGGCTGCACCAGCGTTAGCGCAAAAGCGCGCCCTTTCAGTTCAACCTGCGCTGACGGCGGCAGATTGACGTCGGTAATCACATCATTAAAGCGCTCAAGCGGCACCACATTAAAGAGCGAATGCGCGCCATACTTACTGCTGTCCGCCAGCAACACTTTGCGCTGCGCATTAGCAATAATCTCCTGTTTAAGCCCGGCCTTATCTTCCGTTGGGGTCGTCACGCCCGTTTTTACCCCCCATGAATTACAGCTCATAAACGCGATGTTCGGATACACGCTGCGCAACAGCTTACGCCCATGCTCACCGATACAGGACTGACTGCTGTCATCAATACGACCGCCGACAATCGTCACTTCAATTTGCCGGAACTCAGCTAAAAACAGCGCAATATGCAGATCGACGGTGATGACCCGCAGCGGAAGATGGGTTAAGCATTTCGCCAGCTCCATCATTGTCGTACCGGCATCCAGCACGACGGCATCGCCAGCATTGACCAGCGATGCGGCAACGCGTGCGATCGCCCGTTTTTCAGCGGGCGATCGCAGTTGTTTTTCATTGGTGGTGGGCGGGGCGGGTTCAAAACGCCGCAGCGCCACGCCGCCATGACTACGGCTGATCACGCCCTGCTCATCCAGCTTGATCAAATCGCGACGGATAGTGGCTGGCGATGCGTCAACCGCCTCAACCAGCTGTTCTACCGTAACCAGCGTATGGTTTTTCAGATACGCCACAATGAGATCCAGACGGTGTTGTCCTTTCATAACAGGGAATTATGCCAGTTGCATTGCCAGTTTGATCGATACGGCCATGCTCTCAGATTTTGCTTTTCCCGTCCAGGCGATATCAAATGCGGTGCCATGATCGGCAGAGGTCCGAATAAACGGCAGCCCCGCGGTGATATTCACGCCATCATAAAAGCCAAGCAATTTCAACGGGATATGCCCCTGATCATGATACATCGCCACCACCATATCATACTGCCCCTCATAAGCCTGGAGAAATACAGTATCCGGCGGGCACGGCCCATAAACGTCCATACCTTTTGCGCGGGCATCGGTAATGGCTGGCGTCAGGATACGCGTTTCTTCATCGCCAAACAGGCCATTCTCGCCCGCATGAGGATTCACGCCTGCCACGGCGATACGCGGTTTAACGTAACCCACACGCTTGAGGAAAGTATCAGCAATACCAATCACCGTGTCGACACGCGCGGTACTTAACGTATCAAGGAATTTACGCAGCGCGATATGCGTTGAAACGTGAATTACTTTTAGTTTATCGGTGTAAAGTACCATCGCGTAATCGCGGCTATGGGTCAGGGTCGCGAGCAGCTCGGTATGGCCCGGATAGTTGTGCCCCGCCAGGTGCAGCGCCTCTTTATTCAGCGGCGCGGTAGCGATAGCCTGTACGTCGCCCCGTAACGCTAACTCGGTGGCGCGCTTCACGCAGCGATACGCTAAATCCCCCGCCTGCGCCTGAACTTTCCCGGCCTCCAGCGCCTCCGGCTGCGCCAGCGGCTCATCAATCACATGAATGATGCCGGGCGCAAAACGCGCTTCGGCGACCCGTTCAATGGCCCGTAACTCGACGTTCGGCGTGATGCCCTTCGCCTGTAAACGTTTCAACGTTGCGAGGCATCCAATAACCACCAGCGGCGCGCCGTTGAGACCGTCTTCGCTTAGCGCTTTAACAATAATTTCCGGCCCAATGCCCGCTGGATCGCCCATGGTAATGGCAACGGTTTTAGTCTCCACAATACATCTCCTCAATATAATAAAGCGCGTCACACAACGTACTGTCTGAACCGAATCCACCCGCTTTGGTAATGACCGGCAGATCGTCAATTTCGCTGTTTACAAACGTTCCACAGGGAATACAGGGCGCCACCTCGCTCTGAATGCGATAACCTTCAGCGCCAAGCGCGCCGGCGACGGCGGTAGCGATATCGCCGCCGGTCAGAAACAGCCCACCAATCCGCGCCTGCTCGATAATGTTTAACGTGACGACGCCAAGCCGCTGGCTCAGTCGCTCGCCCAATTGCTGACGGCTCATCGCGGATTTTTCGCACAGCGCGTCGATTAACTGTCGATCTTCTGCGCGACGGCTGGTGCGTAAAATCGTATGTCGATGCTGACTTAACAGCGCGCAGGCCTGCTCTACGACAGACGCGATTTCCTGTTCCGCGCTATCCGACACCATGCGCGCGGCATCGATATCCACGACCTCCGCACGTCCCCGGCACAGCGCATTATCCACCTGACGTCGCGTGGCTTCGCTCATCGAACCGGCCACCACCAGCACCGGCAGCCGCTGCCGGTCTTGCATAAAAAGTTCAACCGGCAACGCATTCGCCAGACCAGCTGCGCCGACGAGCAGCGGCATCGACGGTTGTTCGCACGCCGCTTGCGCAATCAACGTCAGGTCCCGCTCTTCTACCGCATCCACGACGATAATCCCTTCGCCCTCAGCCGCATAAGCCGTAAGTAAGGCGCTTAACCCACCGCGTCGAACATCCTGCAAAAAGACTTCATACACAGGGATCTCACTTTGCAACGCCACTATCTCGGCAATACGGGAAGAGACAATGGGCGTTTTCGGATCGCTGGCAAATTCGGTTTCCAGTAGCGGGACGCCATTAACCAGACATTTTCCTTCAAGCGTCGTGCGTCCGGCCGCAGGGATCGCCGCGGCGATAACGGCCAGTTTTCGCTGACTGGCGCGCATGGCCGCCGTCACTTCGGCACCGATATTACCGCGAAATGTGGAGTCGATTTTTTTGTACACCAGCGGCGCTGGCGATGTCTCACACCACGGGGAAAGCGCGGCATAAACGGCAGATGCCGCCTGATCTGCGGGCATCGCCCGGCTTTCGGTGTTAATGACTAACACATCGGCGCGGCGGGACGGTTTTTGCGACGCGCTCAACATGACTTCCGTTCTCGCCCCCTTCTTCGCCAACTGGACGCCGGTATCATTCGATCCGGTAAAATCATCGGCGATAACCATCATTTTCATGCGTTTTTCTCCAAAGAAGCCTGACGCGCCTGTTTTTTCGCAACCCAGGAGGTCAACACTGGCGTCAGGATTGCCGTGGTGATCACCGAGGCGGCAATCAGCGGAGCGGCAGCAGCGGCCACCTCGGCGAGCGAAGGGTCGGCCTGCGCAATAGCCAGCGGCGTCGCAACGGCATTACCCGCGGTGCTGGAGGCCGCCGCCCCGGCAATGCCAGTTCCGCCAACCAGACGATCTGCGCGGATATTAAAGAAACCGCCAACAAACGTTGTCAGCACGCCGAGCAGAATTCCGGCAAGTCCGCCTTGCAGTAACATTTCCAGGTTGATGCCCGCCCCCAGCGCAAAAGCAAAGAAAGGAATGAGCAGCGGGCCGCCTTTGGTCAAAAAATCGCGCATATGAGGATCAAGATTGCCGAGGATCATGCCGACAACCAGCGGAACCAGCACCGCCACCAGCGCCATAATGGGAATGTTCGCCATCCCTGCCGCGCCCAGCGCAATCATCGTAAAGAAAGGGCCATCATTAAGAGACAAAATAGAGATAGCGCCGACGTCGCGCTCATTGCCGAATTCGCCTACCAACGCAGCATAAAGTCCGCCATTCGAATTGCTCATCGCCGCGATAATCGCCACGCCGCTCAGGCCAAAAATACCCTCCGCGCCGAAAAGATGCTCCACGCCCAGGCCAATCCCGATGGCGACAAGCAACTTAGTGAGCGTAATCGTCCCGCCCTGCAATAACGCCTGGGGCGCGGCTTTCACACTGATACCGGCTCCCATACACAGCAGAAAAGCGCCAATCAGCGGTGCCGCGCCGTTTTTAAATAAGGCGGTGGTAAAACCGCCAATCTCAAGCGCCTGCGGGGCGAAGGTGTTAATGACTGCGCCAATAACGAGCGGTACGACCATCATGCCGCCGGGTACGCGCTCTATTGCTTTTTTGATGTTCATGGTCTTACCGCCTGTTGCTTGTTGTGATTGAATAAAATCATAACGATTATATTCAATCAAGTTAAGATCACAAACGCGTCAGATCACAGTTTTAAAATGATTAATAAAAATCAAAAAATCATTCTGCTATAAAAAAGCCGGGATACTCCCGGCTGGAATGTGTGGTGATTTCGTTTCCACTACCGCCCCAACTGTCCGTCGACTGGCATTGCGGGACAATAACGAAGAGAGAGTCAGGCTTTACTGACGAATTCCCGATACGCGGCGACGACCCGTAGAAAATCCTCCATGCCGCACAGGGATAAACTCTCTTCATCGTAATAACTCATCCCCTCTTCCATCTCATCGCCGGAAAAATCCAGCTGATTGGCGCGAATCATCACCTCTTCGCCGTCCATCCAGATCGTGTATTCATGCCCTGCTCGTTGCCAGGAGCGTTCGCTGCCTTTGACCATACGCGCGGCTTGTTCTACTTCATCCAGTAGCGAGAGGTTGTCTTTAACCTCTTCATTAAACCAGTGACCGACCACCTCGTGGCCCATCGACATTCGTACTTTTACCCCTCCGGTAACGTCGCGCAGAAATTCGTAATCCATAATTGTTTTCCTCTGCAAAGCCCTTACAGTCATTATCGCAGCAGCGGAGAAGAAAAAAAGCGGGAACAGCAGGCGGAATGAAAATAAAAACCCACCGCAGTTGCGATGGGTTTTGTAGGCCCGGTAAGCGTAGCCGCCACCGGGCAATAAGAAGCGTAGGCATGGTAAGCCTGACGCCGTCAGGCAAATTACACCGCAGTCTGGAAAATCACGCCATCTGCTTTCTCAGTGTACTGAGAGAGCTGGTCGAAGTTCAGGTAACGGTAGGTGTCCACCGCCGTCTTATCCACCTGCGCCACAAAGGTCTGGTACTCTTCCGGCGTTGGCAGTTTGCCGATAAGCGCCGCAACCGCCGCCAGCTCCGCAGAAGCCAGGAAGACGTTCGCCCCGGTACCTAAACGGTTCGGGAAGTTACGGGTAGAGGTAGAGACCACCGTCGCACCGTCTGCAACGCGCGCCTGGTTCCCCATACACAGGGAACAGCCAGGGATTTCGATGCGCGCACCGCTCTTACCGAACACGCTATAGTAGCCTTCTTCGGTCAATTGCGCGGCGTCCATACGGGTTGGCGGCGCTACCCACAGGCGGGTCGGCAACTGGCCTTTGTGATTATCCAGCAGCTTACCAGCGGCGCGGAAGTGGCCGATGTTGGTCATGCAGGAACCGATGAACACTTCGTCGATCTTCTCGCCCTGCACGTCAGACAGCAGACGCGCGTCGTCCGGATCGTTCGGCGCACACAGGATTGGCTCTTTGATATCCGCCAGATCGATGTCGATCACCGCCGCGTACTCTGCGTCGGCATCGGCTTCCAGCAGTTGCGGATCCGCCAGCCATTTTTCCATACCCTGAATACGGCGTTCCAGCGTACGACGGTCGCCGTAGCCTTCGGCAATCATCCACTTCAGCAGGACGATGTTGGAGGTCAGGTATTCAATGATAGGCTCTTTGTTCAGCTTGATGGTACAACCGGCAGCAGAACGCTCGGCGGACGCATCGGTCAGCTCAAACGCCTGCTCAACTTTCAGATCCGGCAGACCTTCGATTTCCAGGATGCGGCCAGAGAAGATGTTTTTCTTGCCTTTCTTCTCAACGGTCAGCAGGCCCTGTTTGATGGCGTACAGCGGAATGGCGTGGACCAGATCGCGCAGGGTGATGCCCGGCTGCATTTTGCCTTTAAAACGCACCAGCACGGATTCCGGCATATCCAGCGGCATCACGCCGGTCGCGGCGGCAAACGCCACCAGGCCTGAGCCCGCCGGGAAGGAGATACCAATCGGGAAACGGGTATGGGAGTCGCCGCCGGTCCCCACGGTGTCCGGCAGCAGCATACGGTTCAGCCAGGAGTGGATCACGCCGTCGCCCGGACGCAGAGAGACACCGCCGCGGTTCATAATGAAGTCCGGCAGCGTGTGGTGCGTGGTGACGTCAACCGGCTTCGGATAGGCTGCGGTGTGACAGAACGACTGCATGACCAGATCGGCGGAGAATCCCAGACAGGCCAAGTCTTTCAGCTCATCGCGGGTCATCGGGCCGGTAGTATCCTGAGAACCGACGGAGGTCATTTTCGGTTCGCAGTACGCGCCCGGACGGATACCTTTCACGCCGCAGGCGCGACCGACCATTTTCTGCGCCAGCGAGAAGCCACGGCTGCTTTCCGCCACGTCTTTTGCCTGACGGAATACATCAGAGTGCGGCAGCCCCAGCGCTTCACGCGCTTTGGTGGTCAGGCCACGGCCGATAATCAGCGGAATACGACCACCGGCACGCACTTCGTCAATCAGCACGTCGGTTTTCAGTTCGAAGGTTGCCAGTAGCTCGCCGGTTTCATGATTGCGTACTTCGCCTTTGTACGGGTAGACGTCAATCACATCGCCCATATTCAGGTTAGAAACGTCAACTTCAATCGGCAGCGCGCCCGCATCTTCCATGGTGTTAAAGAAGATAGGCGCAATTTTGCCGCCAAGGCACAAACCGCCGCCGCGCTTATTCGGCACGTTCGGGATGTCATCGCCCATGAACCACAGCACGGAGTTGGTCGCGGATTTACGGGAAGAACCGGTGCCCACCACGTCACCCACGTAAGCCAGCGGGTAGCCTTTTTTCTGCAATGCTTCGATTTGTTTGATGGGGCCGACAACGCCTGGCTGATCCGGCTCAATGCCTTCACGGGCGTTTTTTAACATCGCCTGCGCATGTAACGGAATATCCGGTCTCGACCACGCATCCGGCGCCGGAGAGAGATCGTCGGTATTCGTTTCGCCGGTCACTTTGAAAACGGTGACGGTGATTTTTTCCGCCAGCGGCGGACGGCTCAGGAACCATTCGGCGTCGGCCCAGGATTGCATCACCTGTTTGGCATATTCATTGCCCGCTTTGGCTTTCTCTTCTACGTCGTAGAAGTTATCGAACATCAGCAGAGTGTGGGACAGCGCTTTGGCAGCAATCGGCGCCAGTTTCGCATCGTCCAGCGCATCAATCAGCGGATGAATGTTGTAACCACCCTGCATGGTGCCCAGCAGTTCAATGGCTTTTTCTGGGGAGACCAGCGGGGAGGTGGTGTCGCCTTTCGCGACAGCAGCGAGAAAACCGGCTTTAACATAAGCGGCTTCATCTACGCCAGGAGGAACGCGGTTGATCAACAGGTCTAACAGGAATTCTTCTTCGCCCACAGGCGGGGTCTTCAGCAGCTCGACAAGCGCAGCCATTTGGGTTGCGTCTAAAGGTTTCGGCACAATCCCCTGGGCAGCACGCTCAGCTACGTGCTTACGGTATTCTTCTAGCACGACGATATCTCCTCGCTCTCATTGTCATAATGCGGCGCTTTTGTTGATGGGCGATTCTCTTCACGCTCCTGTGAGACAGTAGTTAGTAGGGTAAATGCCCGGTACCGCATAAGGCACAATAACAGGATTTTCTTTAAGTGTTAATCTGTTTACAAAAAAGCAACATAAAAAAGTGGCTGAATCGTTAAGGATGGTCTAATGCTCTACTGAGACGGGAGCTGCAGCCATAAATGCTTACCTCATTTCGTGCTTTGATCGTCACGTAACGTTACCGATCCCAACATTAGCTAAAAATTAAACTATCGTCCCTTTATACTCACGCCAAACTGCACCCCGTCGGCGGCAGGCATAATGACCATAGCGATTCTCTGGAATCGGGAGAGATAAAATGACGTTGCCCTTTAAACCCCATCTCATTGCCCTTGTGTGCAGTGCCGGGTTATTTGCCGCTTCGGGCGTACTGTATGTTAAAAGCCGCGCTCCCGAAGCGCCCGCGCAGGCGGCGGCTCCCGTCCCTGAGCAAACGCAGACCGCTGTGCCCGCGCCTGTCGCGAAAACGACCTTTACCACTGTGCAAATCGATCAATGGGTCGCGCCTGTCGCGCTTTATCCCGATGCCCTGCTTTCGCAGGTGCTCATGGCCTCCACCTACCCGGCGAACGTGGTTCAGGCCGTCCAGTGGTCGCGAGATAACCCCACGCTGCAGGGCGATGCCGCTATTCAGGCGGTGGCCAGCCAACCGTGGGACCCCAGCGTCAAATCGCTGGTCGCCTTTCCCCAGTTGATGGCGCTTATGGGCGAGAATCCGCAATGGGTGCAAAACCTGGGCGATGCGTTCTTAGCCCAGCCACAGGATGTGATGGATGCGGTGCAAAGGTTGCGTCTGCTCGCTCAACAAACCGGTTCGCTAAAATCAACGCCGCAGCAAATCGTCACCAGCGTGCCGAAGTCCAGCGCTTCTACCGCCGTCACGACGACAACCACCACCACATCCGCCACTACGCCAGCGACACCGTCGACCGTTATCAAAATTGAACCCGCGAATCCGCAGGTGGTGTACGTGCCGAACTATAACCCCGCGACGGTGTATGGCGCCTGGCCCAATACCGCTTATCCGCCGGTGTATTTACCGCCCCCTCCGGGACAGCAGTTTGCCGACAGTTTTGTTAAAGGTTTTGGTTATAGTCTGGGCGTCGCCACCACCTATGCGTTGTTCAGTAGCATAGACTGGGATGACGACGATCATCACCACCATGACGACGACCATCATCATGATGATGATTACCATCATGGTGGTAACGGTTATCAACATAATGGCGATAATATCAACATCAATGTCAATAATTTCAACCGGATATCCGGGCAAAACCTGCCGGGCCAAACGATGGGCTGGCAGCATAATCCCGCCTGGCGCAATGGCGTCCTCTATCCGAATAATACCGTTGCGCAACGGTTCCATCCCACCAATGTTAGCGGCGGGTTAAGCGCAACGCAGCAAGCGCCAGTGTCTCGCGACAGTCAGCGCCAGGCGGCCATGACGCAATTCCAACAGCGCAGCCATACGGCGAACGCTTCTTTGCCAGCGCCAGGCACCCGCGACGCCCAGCGTAAGGCGGCCTCACAACAATTAAATCAGATAGCCCAGCGTAATAATTACCGTGGCTATGACGGAACACAAAACAGCAGTCGTCGCGAGGCGGCGCAGCAGACACTGAATAAATCCACCACGCAGCAGCATCGTTCCGAGCTGAAGGCTAAAGCCCAGCAGCACCCTGTTTCACAACAGCAGAGAGACACCGCCCGCCAGCGTATTGAATCCTCTACGCCGCAGCAGCGTCAGGCATTTCGCCAGAATATGCACGCCAATGTGTTTAGCGGGAACGACAGTCGATCGCCGTCATGGCAATCGCAACAGCTACGCGGCCTGGAAAGCCGTCGCGGCAGTCACTTAAACACCGAGCAACGCGCCGCCGCGCGGGAACATTTTTCTGAACATCATGAATTTCATCGCCGTTAACCGGAGCAGATAATGAAAAAGGTTATGTTAAGCGCTCTGTTACTGTCGTTACCCTTGCTGGGCTACGCACAGGAACGGTTCCCCTCCCCGGAAGCGGCCGCCAGCGCCTTCGCCGCGGCGGTAGCCGGAAAAAACGAAACGCAGCTTACCGCGCTACTGGGCGATGACTGGCGGCAATTTCTGCCGCCGGAAGGCGCCGATCCAGAGGCCGTGGCCCGCTTCAATCGTGACTGGCGCGAAGGCCATCGCATTGTACAAAAAGACAATACGGCGCACCTGAATGTCGGACGAGAAGACTGGCAGCTCCCGGTGCCCTTGGTGAAAGAGACTGGCGGCTGGCGCTTTGATATGGCGGCAGCCGGGAATGAGATCCTCACCCGTACTATTGGGCGAAATGAACTTTCTACCTTACAGGCCATGCATGCTTACGTTGATGCGCAGCAGGACTATTACTTACAAAACCATCGCTGGGCGCACAGGATAATCAGTAGCGAAGGCCAAAAAGATGGCCTGTACTGGCCAACCAAAGCAGGCGACGTCCCCAGTCCATTAGGCCCAAACTTTAGCCCCGCCGCGCCAGAAGAGGGCTATCACGGCTACCATTTCCGTATTATCAGCGATAACGACGGTCACGGCGCGGCGCTTCTGGCCTGGCCGATGCATTACGGCGAAACCGGGGTGATGAGTTTTATGGTCAACCAGGACGATCGTATTTATCAGGCGGATTTAGGCAAGGAGACGGAGAGTAAAGTTCAGGCTATCACGCGTTTTGCGCCAGACGCGCAGTGGCAGGTCGCCGAATAACCCGTAAGCGCCTGGCGTTATCGCCAGGCCATGATCATTAGCCCTGATGCGGCATTAATTCCGGGTGGCCTTGTACCGGCGGCTTGTTGCTGGTCAGCGCGGCTTCATCAGCCTGAATGCTGCCGGAATTGGCCGCCCATACGCCTTCATGCGTGTGGGTGATCTGCTGATGCTGCGCATTCAAATCCTCGCCCATTGCCGCAATATGCGTACTTTCCGTACCGCCGCTGTTAGTCGCCCAAGGGATGACGGGATCGCTGGCAAATGCCATGCCGGAAATCAACGTCGCAGTTAGCGCTGCTGTTGTCAGAAAAAGTTTCATATATCAAACCTCATAATTAGCTCGCTATTATTTTATAGCGTTACTAATTTCAGGGTGATGACAAAGTAAGGAGAGGTATTTCTTATGAAACAATTAGTTGGTCGAGAATGACAGACAAAGGCACTACCGACGGCATAAGCTTTGAAAAACGTACTGCTGCGGAAAAGATAAATTTTGCGGTTTCGTTATCCTTCGCCATCATTTGACACATTTGATTTGCCATGCATAAAAAAAGCGGCCGTAAAGCCGCTTTTCTGTACCGGGTAGCGCATTGCCACCTACAGAAGATTATTTCTTCTTCGCTTTCGGGTTCGGCAGGTCAGTAATGCTACCTTCGAAAATTTCCGCCGCCAGGCCCACGGACTCATGCAAAGTCGGGTGCGCATGAATGGTCAGCGCGATGTCTTCCGCGTCACAGCCCATTTCGATCGCCAGACCGATTTCACCCAGCAGCTCGCCGCCGTTGGTGCCGACAATCGCCCCGCCGATCACGCGGTGAGATTCTTTGTCGAAAATCAGTTTGGTCATACCGTCTGCGCAGTCAGAAGCGATAGCGCGGCCAGAAGCTGCCCACGGGAAGGTGGCGGTTTCATAGCTGATGCCTTTTTCTTTCGCTTCTTTCTCGGTCAGGCCAACCCATGCCACTTCTGGCTCGGTGTACGCGATAGACGGGATAACTTTCGGATCGAAGTAGTGTTTCTTCCCGGCGATAACTTCAGCGGCAACGTGACCTTCGTGAACGCCTTTGTGCGCCAGCATCGGCTGACCGACGATATCGCCGATAGCAAAGATGTGCGGCACGTTGGTGCGCAGCTGTTTGTCGACGCGGATAAAGCCACGGTCGTCAACTTCCACGCCAGCTTTGCCTGCGTCGAGGTTTTTACCGTTCGGCACACGACCAATCGCCACCAGAACCGCATCATAACGCTGCGCTTCAGCCGGGGCTTTTTTGCCTTCCATCGAAACGTAGATACCGTCTTCTTTCGCTTCAACGGCAGTCACTTTGGTTTCCAGCATCAGGTTGAATTTCTTGCCGATGCGCTTGGTGAAGACTTTAACGATGTCTTTATCAGCCGCCGGGATAACCTGGTCGAACATTTCAACCACGTCAATCTCTGAACCCAGCGCGTGGTATACGGTGCCCATTTCCAGACCGATGATACCGCCGCCCATGACCAGCATACGCTTCGGCACTTCTTTCAGTTCCAGAGCGTCGGTAGAATCCCATACGCGCGGGTCTTCATGCGGAATAAACGGTAATTGGATCGGACGAGAACCTGCCGCGATGATCGCGTTGTCGAAGTTGATCACGGTTTTGCCGTTTTCGCCTTCAACTTCCAGGGTGTTCGCCCCGGTGAATTTACCCAGACCGTTGACCACTTTCACTTTACGGCCTTTGGCCATACCCGCCAGACCGCCGGTCAGCTGCGTGATCACTTTCTCTTTCCAGGTACGAATCTTGTCGATATCGGTTTTCGGCTCACCGAAAACGATACCGTGTTCAGCCAGCGCTTTGGCTTCTTCGATAACTTTTGCTACGTGCAGCAGCGCTTTAGAAGGGATACAGCCGACGTTCAGACAAACACCGCCAAGAGTGCTGTAGCGTTCTACAATTACGGTTTCCAGACCTAAATCAGCGCAACGGAAAGCGGCAGAATAGCCTGCCGGGCCCGCCCCAAGTACCACGACCTGAGTTTTGATTTCAGTACTCATCATGACCTCTTTATTTGTATCCGGCGGTCCGGGGTACTTGATCGCCCATCATCCACCGGGTCGTTCTATCCGCCCGTATCTTACAAAATTGTTAACAATTTTGAAACAACAAACGGATCACGAATTATCGCTTTCGCTAATAACCTCACAAAACACATGAGATTATCAAAAAAAAACCGGCCGTCGGGCCGGCTTTTTCGCTTACATCACCAGACGGCGAATGTCAGACAACATATTGTTGATAATGGTAATGAAACGCGCCCCATCAGCACCATCGATCACACGGTGGTCGAAGGAAAGAGAGATAGGCATCATCAGACGCGGCACAAACTCTTTCCCATTCCACACCGGTTCCATCGCCGACTTAGAAACGCCGAGGATAGCCACTTCCGGCGCGTTAACAATCGGTGCGAAGTGGGTAGTTCCCAGGCCGCCGATGCTGGAGATAGTGAAGCAACCACCCTGCATTTCGCCAGCGGTCAGCTTACCATCACGCGCTTTTTTGGAGATGGTGGTCAGTTCGCGAGACAGCTCGGTCACGCTCTTCTTATTCACGTCTTTAAAGACCGGAACCACCAGGCCATTCGGGGTATCAACCGCCACGCCGATGTTGATGTATTTTTTCAGGGTCAGACGCTGACCGTCTTCGGACAGAGAGCTGTTGAAGCGCGGCATTTGTTCCAGAGCAGCGGCAACCGCTTTCATGATGAAGACCACCGGCGTGTATTTCACATCCAGTTTGCGCTTCTCAGCTTCGGCGTTCTGCTGTTTACGGAACGCTTCCAGATCGGTGATATCGGTTTTGTCGAAGTGCGTAACGTGCGGGATCATCACCCAGTTACGGCTCAGGTTCGCACCAGAGATTTTCTGGATACGGCCCAGTTCCACTTCTTCGATTTCACCAAACTTGCTGAAGTCCACTTTCGGCCAGGGCAGCATACCCGGGATACCACCACCTGCTGCTGCAGCCGGAGCCGCTTCAGCACGCTTGATAGCGTCTTTCACGTAAGCCTGAACGTCTTCACGCAGGATACGACCTTTACGACCGGTGCCTTTCACTTTCGCCAGGTTCACACCGAATTCGCGCGCCAGGCGACGAATCAGCGGGGTAGCGTGAACGTACGCGTCGTTTTCAGCGAACTCAGATTTACCTTCCGCTTTGGCAGCCGGGGCAGCAGGCTTCTCAGCTTTCGCCGCCGGAGTCGGTGCCGCCGCTTCCTGTTTAGCCGAAGCGGCCGCAGGCGCTGCGCCTTCGACTTCGAAGACCATAATCAGAGAACCGGTTTTCACTTTATCGCCGGTGCTGATTTTGATTTCTTTCACGGTGCCCGCGAACGGCGCAGGCACTTCCATGGAGGCTTTGTCGCCTTCCACGGTGATCAGCGACTGTTCAGCGTCTACTTTATCGCCGACTTTGACCATCACTTCGGTGACTTCAACTTCGTCGCCGCCGATATCCGGTACGTTAACGTCTTTCGCGCCCGTCGCTGCTGCTGGAGCAGCCGCAGCCGGAGCGGCTTCCGCTTTCGCTGGTGCTGCTGCGCCTGCTTCACCCGCCACTTCGAAGACCATAATCAGAGAGCCGGTAGACACTTTGTCGCCGGTGTTCACTTTGATCTCTTTCACGGTACCCGCGAACGGCGCCGGCACTTCCATAGAGGCCTTGTCGCCTTCTACGGTGATCAGCGACTGTTCAGCTTCAACCGTGTCGCCCACTTTCACCATCACTTCAGTCACTTCAACTTCGTCACTGCCGATATCCGGAACGTGAACGTCTTTCGCCGCTGCCGCAGCAGGTGCTGCTGCCGGAGCCGCTTCTTTCTTCTCTTCTGCCTTAGCAGGTGCAGCGTCAGCTACACCTTCGGCGGAATCGAAAATCATGATAAGTGCACCGGTCTCGGTTTTGTCGCCGACAGAGACTTTGATCTCTTTCACGACGCCAGCCTGCGGAGACGGGACTTCCATAGAGGCTTTGTCGCCTTCTACGGTGATCAGCGACTGTTCAGCTTCCACTTTGTCGCCCACTTTGACCAGAATCTCGGTGATTTCAACTTCATCTGCCCCGATGTCCGGTACTTTGATTTCGATAGCCATTATTCTTTTACCTCTTACGCCAGACGCGGGTTAACTTTATCTGCATCGATGTTGAATTTGGTAATCGCATCCGCTACCACTTTCTTGTCGATTTCGCCACGTTTAGCCAGTTCGCCCAGTGCCGCTACCACCACGTAGGAAGCATCAACTTCGAAGTGGTGACGCAGGTTTTCACGGCTGTCAGAGCGGCCAAAGCCGTCGGTACCCAGTACGCGGTAATCATCAGCCGGTACATAAGTACGAACCTGCTCGGCGAACAGTTTCATATAGTCAGTAGATGCCACAGCCGGAGCGTCGTTCATCACCTGAGCGATGTACGGTACGCGCGGGGTTTCCAGCGGGTGCAGCATGTTCCAGCGCTCACAATCCTGACCATCACGCGCCAGTTCGGTGAAGGAGGTTACGCTGTACACGTCAGAACCTACGCCGTAGTCTTTCGCCAGAATCTGTGCCGCTTCACGCACGTGACGCAGGATAGAACCGGAGCCCAGCAGCTGAACTTTACCTTTGCTACCTTCGAGGGTTTCGAGTTTGTAGATACCTTTACGGATACCTTCCTCGGCACCTGCTGGCATTGCCGGCATGTGGTAGTTTTCGTTCAGCGTGGTGATGTAGTAGTAAACGTTCTCTTGTTTCTCACCGTACATACGCTCCAGACCATCATGCATGATGACAGCCACTTCGTAAGCGTAAGCCGGGTCGTAAGAGATACAGTTCGGGATAGTCAGCGACTGAATGTGGCTGTGACCATCTTCGTGCTGCAGACCTTCGCCGTTCAGCGTAGTACGACCGGAAGTCCCGCCGATCAGGAAGCCGCGAGCCTGCTGGTCGCCAGCCTGCCAGCACAGGTCGCCGATACGCTGGAACCCGAACATGGAGTAGTAGATATAGAACGGGATCATCGGCAGATCGTTGGTGCTGTAAGAGGTCGCCGCAGCCAGCCAGGATGCGCCTGCGCCCAGCTCGTTGATCCCTTCCTGCAGAATCTGGCCTTTCTCGTCTTCTTTGTAGTAAGCAACCTGCTCACGGTCCTGCGGGGTGTACTGCTGGCCGTTCGGGCTGTAGATACCAATCTGACGGAACAGACCTTCCATACCGAAAGTACGCGCTTCGTCGGCGATGATCGGTACCAGGCGATCTTTGATCGACTTGTTCTTCAGCATCACGTTCAGGGCACGCACGAAAGCGATCGTAGTGGAAATCTCTTTGCTTTGCTCTTCCAGCAGCGCGCCGAAATCTTCCAGGGTCGGCAGCTCTAACTTCTCGGTGAAGTTCGGCTGACGGCTTGGCAGATAGCCATGCAGCGCCTGACGGCGTTCATGCAGGTATTTGTGTTCTTCAGAACCTTCCGGGAAGGTAATGTACGGCAGTTTTTCGAGATCAGCATCGGCAACCGGCACGTTGAAACGATCGCGGACGTAACGCACGCCGTCCATGTTCATTTTCTTAACCTGGTGAGCGATGTTTTTACCTTCCGCGGTGTCACCCATGCCGTAACCTTTAATGGTATGGGCCAGGATTACGGTCGCTTTGCCTTTGGTTTCCTGCGCTTTTTTCAGTGCAGCATAGACTTTCTTCGGATCGTGACCACCGCGGTTCAGCGCCCAAATCTGCTCATCGGTCCAGTCGGCCACCAGGGCTGCGGTTTCCGGGTATTTACCGAAGAAGTGCTCACGCACGTAAGCGCCGTCTTTGGATTTGAAGGTCTGGTAGTCGCCGTCAACGGTTTCGTTCATCAGCTGGATCAGTTTACCGCTGGTGTCTTTACGCAGCAGCTCATCCCAACGACCGCCCCACATGACTTTGATAACGTTCCAGCCAGCACCTGCAAAGATGCCTTCCAGTTCGTTAACAATCTTGCCGTTACCGGTGACCGGGCCGTCAAGACGCTGCAGGTTACAGTTGATAACAAAGACCAGGTTGTCCAGTTTTTCACGGGTGGCGATGGTGATCGCGCCTTTGGATTCCGGCTCATCCATCTCGCCGTCGCCGAGGAAGGCGTAAACGGTCTGTTTAGAGGTATCTTTCAGGCCGCGGTGTTCCAGATATTTCAGGAATTTCGCCTGGTAGATAGCACCGATTGGGCCCAGACCCATAGAGACGGTCGGGAACTGCCAGAATTCCGGCATCAGTTTCGGGTGCGGATAGGAAGAGAGGCCATTGCCATGCACTTCCTGACGGAAGTTATCCATCTGTTCCTGGGTCAGACGACCTTCCAGGAACGCGCGAGCGTAGATGCCCGGAGAGATGTGGCCCTGGAAGTATACCAGGTCGCCGCCATCCTGTTCGTTGCACGCACGGAAGAAATGGTTGAAACAGACATCATAGATCGTGGCGGAAGACTGGAAGGACGCCATGTGGCCGCCCAACTCAAGGTCTTTTTTAGACGCGCGCAGCACGGTCATGATGGCGTTCCAGCGGATAGCAGAACGAATGCGACGTTCCAGCTCCAGATTGCCCGGGTATTCCGGTTCGTCTTCAACGGCAATAGTGTTGATGTAATTACTGGCCCCTGCGCCTGCCGCGACTTTCACGCCGCCTTTGCGAGCTTCAGAAAGCAGTTGGTCAATCAGATACTGAGCGCGCTCAACACCTTCTTCACGGATGACCGATTCGATCGCCTGTAGCCAGTCGCGAGTTTCGATCGGATCCACGTCATTTGGGAAACGTTCTGACATGGGGGTATTCCTTATCTATCTAATACGTTGAGTTATCTGGAACCTGTCCCATTAAACTTTCGTCAGAAAGCTTAATAAGACAGGTTCTGCGTTTATTGCCTGGCCCATAAGGTGTAATTGTTGCAGCCAGTTTGGTCACGGACAGCGCGGAACAACCGGAACGTACACGTAGTATGTGAGGATTGTGAGCACTGCCCAGGACCAAAATGGCAAATAAAATAGCCTTATGGGCCTGGCATTTAGTTGCCGCGCACATTTTTGCGCTTTATTCACAACATCTTCTGGTTAACGTTCTGCCAGAAAAAACTAATTCTTGCGCTGTTCCAGACGGCGTAAAGCGCGTTCACGACGGCTCTCCTCACGGCTTCTGTCCAACATAATCTCTTCGATAAACGCCAGATGGCGGTGTGACGCTTCACGCGCTTCTTCTGGTTTTCCGGCCATAATGGCTTCAAATATACGGGTGCGATGCGTACTCACCAGCGGCAGCATCTCCCGACGCGCATACAGCAATTCGAAGTTCTGCCGCACGTTTTGCGCCAGCATCGGCTCCATACACCTTAGCAGATGAAGCAATACCACGTTGTGCGCCGCTTCGGTGACGGCGATTTGATACTGGAGCACGGCTTCGGACTCGGCATCCAGATCGCCGGACTCTTGCGCCAGCTCAATGGCGTGGTGCAGCTCACGAATACGGTCTTTATCTTCGTCGGTGCTGCGCAGCGCCGCGTAATAAGCCGCAATGCCTTCCAGCGCATGGCGCGTTTCGAGCAGGTCAAACTGGGATTCAGGGTGATCGGAGAGCAGTTCCACCAGCGGGTCGCTAAAGCTCTGCCACAGGCTGCTCTGCACGAAGGTTCCGCCGCCCTGACGACGAAGCAACAATCCCTTCGCTTCGAGACGTTGAATCGCCTCACGCAAGGAGGGACGGGAGACGTCGAACTGTTTTGCCAGTTCACGTTCCGGTGGGAGTTTTTCTCCGGGACGCAATGTTCCCTCAAGGATTAAAAACTCCAGCTGCTGCTCGATCACATCGGAGAGTTTTGGTTGGCGGATTTTGCTGTAGGCCATGATTTCCTGTCTTAAGCCATTTGCCCGGAGTCAATTGGTCTTACCAATTTCATGTCTGTGACGCTAAAGTAACAAAGTATTCACCTTCTGTCCATACAGGTTTTGATTGAAATCAGTAAAGGAGGCACATTTTAACAATTTTACAGAAATCATGTTTCAAAACTGTAACTATGCACAAATGTTAAATTTACCCATCAGGAGGTAGATTTAACGTATTTGAAACGATAAAAAATCTCATCTGAACCGATTCAACAGCAGATTAAATACACTTTTATGCATAAATAATGAATAAAAACAAATTAACATCTGTAAGGGAAAATAAAAGGAGGTATTTACAAGTGCTTTCTTTTTACGCAACTCGTCATCACCCCTGCACAAAGCAGGTGCATTCGCGGCCACATACCATTATTCTGATCAAGACGAAAGAGTTGAAGTGACATTTAAAAAAACAAATCTGTAAATAAATCAATACAAAAAGCGGAATTGCAAACTTACACACGCACTACTGCATCGTTCAAATAAGCGCGTTATGAATAAACCGCGCCCGATACACGAGGTTTTATGATGGACAGTCAGCAGCACGGCGAGCAGCTCAAGCGCGGCCTGAAAAACCGCCATATTCAGCTTATCGCATTGGGCGGCGCGATAGGGACAGGCTTGTTCCTGGGAAGCGCCTCCGTTATTCAGTCGGCGGGGCCAGGAATTATCCTGGGCTATGCGGTTGCAGGCTTTATTGCCTTTCTGATTATGCGCCAACTGGGGGAGATGGTGGTTGAAGAACCGGTCGCCGGCTCTTTTAGCCACTTCGCCTATAAATACTGGGGCGGCTTTGCCGGATTCGCTTCCGGCTGGAACTACTGGGTGCTGTACGTATTGGTTGCCATGGCGGAACTGACCGCAGTGGGTAAATATATTCAATTCTGGTGGCCGGAAATCCCTACCTGGGCCTCGGCGGCGCTTTTCTTTGTCGTTATCAACGCCATTAACCTGACCAACGTTAAAGTGTTCGGTGAGATGGAGTTTTGGTTCGCCATTATTAAAGTGATCGCCGTCATCGCTATGATTCTGTTCGGCGCGTGGTTACTCTTCAGCGATACCGCTGGTCCGCAAGCCACTGTGCGCAACCTGTGGGAACAGGGCGGCTTTCTGCCGCATGGCTGGACCGGGCTGGTGATGATGATGGCCATTATTATGTTTTCGTTCGGCGGACTGGAGCTGGTCGGGATCACCGCCGCTGAAGCCGATAACCCGGAACAGAGCATCCCCAAAGCTACCAATCAGGTTATCTATCGCATCCTGATTTTTTATATCGGCTCGCTGGCGGTCCTGCTTTCGCTGCTGCCATGGACTCGCGTCACCGCCGATACCAGCCCGTTTGTCCTTATCTTCCATGAACTGGGCGATACGTTTGTCGCCAATGCGCTGAATATCGTGGTTCTCACCGCCGCGCTATCGGTTTATAACAGCTGCGTTTACTGCAACAGCCGTATGCTGTTCGGTCTGGCCCAGCAGGGAAATGCGCCGAAAGCGCTGCTGAACGTCGACAAACGCGGCGTGCCGGTGAGCTCCATTTTGGTTTCCGCCGTCGTGACTGCGTTGTGCGTGCTGCTCAACTACCTGGCCCCAGAGTCCGCATTCGGACTGCTGATGGCGCTGGTGGTCTCCGCGCTGGTCATTAACTGGGCGATGATTAGCCTTGCCCATATGATGTTCCGTCGCGCGAAACAGCAGCAGGGCGTGAAAACCCGCTTCCCGGCCCTGTTTTATCCATTCGGCAACGTTCTCTGCCTGCTGTTTATGGCGGCGGTATTGATCATTATGCTGATGACGCCAGGTATGGCGATCTCCGTGTGGCTGATTCCGGTATGGCTGCTCATCCTGGGCGTAGGCTACCTGTGTAAAGAAAAAACGGCAAAAACGGTGAAAGCCCACTGATCGTGACGTTACTTTTCCGCCCTCCCCGTCCGGGGAGGGTGTTATCTGCCTCACAGTTTCCCACGTATAACCATTTTATCCATATCAGCGGCGTGATCCTGCTACGCAAAAAAAAGCTCGCAGGCGAATAATTACCGCCATCATCTGATGGGGAGAAGTCTCAATGGATAAGGGCAGACTTTCGGTAAGAGAGAAAATCGGGTATGGCATGGGCGACGCCGGATGTAACATTATTTTTGGCGCTATCATGCTGTTTGTTAATTATTTTTATACGGATATTTTTGGTCTTGCCCCGGCGTTAGTCGGTGTTTTACTCCTTTCAGTACGCGTTATCGATGCCGTTACCGATCCGGTGATGGGCGCGCTTGCCGATCGTACCCAAAGTAAATATGGTCGTTTCCGCCCCTGGCTACTGTGGATTGCATTTCCCTACGCGCTGTTCAGCGTGCTGATGTTCACGACGCCGGACTGGGGCTATAACAGCAAAGTTGTCTATGCTTTCGTCACCTATTTTCTGCTTTCCGTGACCTACACCGCCATCAATATTCCCTATTGCTCACTGGGCGGCGTGATCACCAACGATCCAAAAGAGCGCGTGGCCTGTCAGGCTTATCGCTTCGTGTTAGTCGGCATCGCGACGCTGTTGCTATCGTTAACGCTATTGCCGATGGTGGACTGGTTTGGCGGCGGCGACAAAGCCAAAGGCTATCAGTTGGCGATGACCGTGCTGGCGATTATCGGCATGGGTATGTTTCTGTTCTGCTTTGCCAGCGTCCGCGAACGCGTTCGCCCTGCCGTTCCGACGCACGATGATATGAAGAATGATTTCAAAGACGTGTGGAAAAACGATCAGTGGGTACGCATTCTGCTATTGACCTTATGTAACGTCTGCCCGGGGTTTATCCGTATGGCGGCGACCATGTATTACGTCACCTGGGTGATGGGACAAAGCACCCATTTCGCTACGCTTTTTATTAGCCTTGGCGTGGTCGGTATGATGATCGGCAGTATGCTGGCAAAAGTCTTAACCGATCGCTGGTGTAAATTGAAGGTATTTTTCTGGACCAATATCGCGCTGGCGATTTTCTCCTGCGCGTTCTATTTCTTTGATCCGAAAGCTACCGTGATGATAGTGGCGCTCTACTTCCTGCTCAATATTCTGCATCAGATCCCTTCCCCGTTGCACTGGTCGCTGATGGCGGACGTCGATGATTACGGCGAATGGAAAACCGGAAAACGCATTACCGGTATTAGCTTCTCCGGTAATCTGTTCTTCCTGAAACTGGGCCTGGCGATTGCCGGGGCGATGGTCGGCTTTTTGCTCTCCTGGTACGGTTATGACGCCAGCGCCAAAGCGCAAAGCGCCTCGGCGATGAACGGTATTATGCTGTTGTTTACCGTTATCCCCGGCGTTGGCTATCTGATTACCGCAGGCGTGGTACGCCTGCTGAAAGTTGACCGTGAACTGATGAAAAAAATCCAGGACGATTTGGAAAAACGTCGCACTAATTACCGCGAATTGAGTGAGTTGCAGGAGCTCAACGCCGCTGAAAGCGTAAGGAAAGCCTGATGGCAAACTGGCCAAACCCGTTTATTGAACAACGTGCCGATCCGTTTATTTTACGCGACGGCAGCGATTACTACTTTATTGCCTCCGTACCGGAATATGACAGGCTGGAAATCCGCCGGGCTGATTCGCTGGAAGGGTTGCGCGCCGCCGACCCCGTTGTCGTCTGGCGCAAACCGGAAAGCGGCCCGATGAGCCAGCTCATCTGGGCACCGGAAATGCACCGCATCAACGGTAAGTGGTACATCTATTTTGCCGCTACCCATACTCAAGCGCTTGATAAGCTGGGAATGTTCCAGCACCGCATGTTTGCCCTGGAGTGCGCCGATGCCGACCCACTCACCGGCAAGTGGACGGAGAAAGGTCAAATTAAAACACCGTTTGATACCTTCGCCCTCGATGCCACCACTTTTTATCACCAGGGAAAGCAGTGGTATCTGTGGGCGCAAAAAGCGCCGGATATTGCCGGTAACTCAAATATTTATCTGGCTGAACTGGAAAACCCGTGGACGATTAAAGGCGAGCCGGTAAGACTCAGTAAGCCAGAGTACGACTGGGAGTGTCGGGGTTTTTGGGTTAACGAAGGTCCGGCCGTCGTGGTGCATGGCGACAAGCTGTTTATCAGCTATTCGGCCAGCGCCACCGATGAAAACTACTGTATGGGGTTACTGTGGATTAACGTAAACGACGATCCGCACGATCCGGCCAACTGGCATAAATCACCGCGACCGGTCTTTACCACCAGCTATGCAAATCGCCAGTATGGGCCGGGACACAACAGCTTTACGCAAACGCCGGAAGGTGAAGATGTACTGGTGTACCACGCGAGAAATTACACCGAAATTGAAGGCGATCCGTTGTACGATCCCAACCGCCATACGCGTCTGAAACGGGTGCGCTGGGACGAAAACGGGATGCCTGATTTTGGCGTGCCGCCAGCCGATACGATCTAAGCCGTTGCACTGCCCGGTGGAGCTAACGCTTACCGGGCCTACAGATTTTTCCATTGTAGGCAGCATAAGCGTTAGCGCCATCGGCACAACGCTACACTAATGCCCCATAAATGGTGAGCAACGCAATAATCACCACCACCACAAACGAGGCCTTCTTCGCCATCGACACCGCCGCTTTGGGGGTTTCTACTTTGTCAGTATGCGGTTCGCGCGCCAGTGAGAACTGCGCCAGACGTGTGAGCACCTGATATTGCGAAGTATGCAGATCCGCCAGCGAGGCAAACCAGGCCGGCAACGCTTTCTCGCCATGCCCCAGTAATGCATACACTACGCCCGCCAGACGTACCGGAATCCAGTCCAGCACATGAAGAATAGCGTCAATGCCGGATTGCAAACGTTGGTGTGGCGTCTGATAGCGCGCCAGCCAGGTCTGCCAGGCCCGTAAAAACGCATAGCCCACCAGCGTTACCGGCCCCCACGGACCGCCAACGATAAACCAAAATAGCGGTGCGAGGTAAAAACGGAAATTTATCCATAACAACGCATTTTGCAGCTCACGCAAAAATTCACGCTCATTACAATCCGGCGGCACGCCGTGAATCAGCGTAAGCTCGCTGGCCATCGCCTCGCAAGGATGCGGATCGTTACGGGACGCCGCTTTCAGCCAGGCGTGATAATGTACTCGCACTTTACCCGCGCCGATACACAGCACGCCCAGGAGAATCCACACCACCAGCGTCGGCACGTTAAATAGCAGCCCTTTTAACGCCTGGAGCAGTAGAAAAGTCACCACCATCGCGATTGCCGTCATTCCCATCGTGCGCAACATCGAAAAATGCGTAATCCGACGGAATAGCGCCTCCAGCCGATGATCGAGCTGCCAGTGCTCGCCCAGCTTAAACAGGCGCTCGACAATCAGCACCAGTAATGTCGTAAACAGCGTCATGTCATCTCCTTGTGCGACGAAAGGGCTACCAAAGCGCGAAAGCGCGGCCAGTCAAAGGCAGGGCCAGGGTCCGTTTTGCGGTCAGGCGCAATGTTGCAGTGTCCGGTCATATTGTCGGCGATCGCCGGATAGCAAGCGATAAGCGTGCGCGTCACGGCGGCTAGCTGCTGATACTGCGCATCGGTATAAGCCAGCGTATCCGTCCCCTCCAGCTCAATACCAATGGAGAAATCATTACAACGTTCCCGCCCCTGATAGTTTGATACGCCCGCATGCCACGCACGCTTATCAAAAGGCACATACTGGACGATTTCACCGTCGCGACGAATCAGACAATGGGCCGAAACACGAAGATGAGCGATTTCTGCAAAAAAAGGATGGGCGTCTGGATCTATCGTTCCGGTGAATAATGCATCGATCCACGGACCGCCAAACTCGCCGGGGGGCAGGCTAATATTATGCACCACCAGCAAGGACGGTTTTTCGTCATCCGGACGGCAATCATAATGCGGAGAAGGGACGCGTCGCGCCTCTACCAACCAACCCTTATCTGGCAACATGCAGAGTCTCCTTTTGAGTGGTGCTTATAGCTGCTTCAGAGTAGCATGTTTCTACCTTATGATTCGTTAGCAATTTGGAGTTTTATCATGCCGCCTCGCCGTTATAACCCAGACGACCGACGTGACGCGCTACTGGAACGCATTAATCTCGATATCCCTGCCGCCGTTGCTCAGGCGCTGCGTGAAGATTTAGGTGGAGAAGTCGATGCTGGCAACGATATCACCGCGCAACTTTTGCCGGCAGATACGCAAGCCCATGCCACGGTGAGCACTCGTGAAGACGGCGTTTTCTGCGGCAAGCGCTGGGTTGAAGAGGTCTTCATCCAACTGGCGGGCGATGATGTGCGCCTCACCTGGCATGTCGATGACGGCGACGCCATTCACGCCAACCAAACAGTGTTTGAACTGAACGGCCCAGCTCGCGTATTGCTGACTGGCGAGCGCACGGCGCTAAACTTTGTCCAGACCCTTTCCGGCGTCGCCAGTGAAGTACGCCGCTACGTTGGACTGCTGGCTGGCACCCAAACCCAGTTGCTCGACACGCGTAAAACGCTGCCGGGTCTGCGCACCGCACTCAAATATGCAGTTTTATGCGGCGGCGGCGCCAATCATCGTCTGGGCCTCACTGACGCGTTCCTGATTAAAGAAAACCATATTATCGCCTCCGGTTCGGTTCGTCAGGCGGTGGAAAAAGCGTTCTGGCTCCATCCGGACGTGCCGGTAGAAGTCGAGGTCGAAAATCTGGATGAACTGGACGATGCGCTGAAAGCAGGCGCGGATATTATCATGCTGGATAATTTCAACACCGACCAGATGCGCGAGGCGGTGAAACGCGTCAACGGCCAGGCGCGGCTGGAAGTATCCGGCAACGTCACCGCGGAAACCTTACGCGAATTTGCTGAAACCGGGGTGGATTTCATCTCCGTTGGCGCGCTGACCAAGCACGTACGCGCGCTCGATCTCTCCATGCGTTTTTGCTGATCCTCTCCGCCCGATGGCGCTGCGCCGTCGGGTCTATAAATCACCTGTCCGGAGATCCGCGTCGTGATTCGGTAAAATATTCGTAGCGCCTCGCAATAACGTTGCCGTGTCATGTAACGCAGCGAAAATCTTCAGAATCCGCCTTCCCGTTTTACCTTTTGCCGCTCGCCCGCTCTTCCCTCGTTTGCCACAGTAGCGCCAGCTAACTCAAGGAGCGAACAATGGAAAAACAACGCGGTTTCACGCTTATCGAACTGATGGTCGTTATTGGCATCATCGCCATTTTAAGCGCCATTGGCATTCCGGCTTACCAGAACTATCTGCGTAAAGCGGCGCTGACGGATATGTTGCAAACGTTTGTCCCCTATCGTACCGCCGTCGAACTCTGCGCTCTGGAACATGGTGGGACGAGCACATGCGATGCGGGCGTCAACGGTATCCCCTCGCCCGTCATCACCCGTTATGTTTCGGGCATGAGCGTGGAAAAAGGCGTCATCACGCTTACCGGCCAGGAGAGTCTGAGCGGGCTTAGCGTCATCATGACGCCCGCCTGGGACAATGCTAACGGCATTACCGGCTGGACGCGTAACTGCAATATTCAAAGCGACAGCGCGTTACAACAGGCTTGTGAAGATGTCTTCCGTTTTGACGCCAACTAAGGAGACAAGATGAAAGACGCTCAGCTCAACACCTTATGTCAACGTCATCAGGCTGTACTGATCAATAGCGCCAGCAACAGTATCACTGTTGCGGTGGTCGACGCGCCCTCTCATGCGTTACTGGACGCTCTGCATTTCGCCACGCAAAAACAGATTGATATTGTGTGCTGGACTCGCCAGCAAATGGAAAATCATCGGCATAAGCCGGATCAGGCTCCCTCGACAAACGCCGCGAAAGGCGGAGAAACCGCGGCCCAGCTTCTCAATCAGACATTACGCTCGGCGATGGCGAAACGCGCCTCTGATATCCATCTCGAACCAGGCGCCGGCCGCTACCGGATAAGGCTCCGCATCGACGGTGTTCTTCATATTCTGCAGGACATCGCCAAAGAGACGGGGCTTGCGCTGACGGCCAGATTGAAAGTCCTGGGAAATTTGGACATCGCTGAACATCGGCTGCCGCAGGACGGGCAATTTACCGTTGACCTGGCGGGCGACAGCATCTCTTTTCGTATCGCCACGCTTCCCTGTAAGGAGGGCGAAAAAGTCGTCTTACGGTTGTTGCATCAGGTTGAACAAACGCTGGATCTGGACACGCTGGGCATGTACGGGGCACAACTTACCGCTTTTAGACAAGCCCTACAGCAACCTCAGGGGCTGGTACTGGTGACTGGCCCCACCGGTAGCGGAAAAACGGTCACGCTATACAGCGCGCTACAAACCCGGAATACGCCGGGTATCAACCTCTGTAGCGTTGAGGATCCGATAGAAATTCCACTGGATGGGATTAACCAGACGCAGATCCATCCCCGCGCCGGGCTCACCTTTCAAAATGTGCTGCGCGCGCTTTTACGCCAGGATCCTGACATCATCATGGTAGGTGAAATTCGTGACGGCGACACCGCAGAAATCGCCATTAAGGCGGCACAAACGGGCCATCTGGTACTTTCAACGCTCCATACGAACTCCACCAGTGAAACCCTGATACGTTTGCAGCAAATGGGCGTAGCACGCTGGATGATCTCATCGGCGCTTACGCTGGTGGTAGCGCAACGCCTGGTAAGGAAGCTTTGCCCGCACTGCAAACAGCGTCTGAGCGATCCCGTGGTGCTATCGCCCAATCTTTGGCCCAGCGCGCTACCGCGCTGGCAGGCAAGCGGCTGTCAGCATTGCTACCACGGCTTTTATGGCCGAACCGCGTTATTCGAAGTGTTAACCGTTACCCCGGCATTACGTCAGTTAATTGCGAGCGGCGCATCGGCGCAAGCACTGGAAGCCCACCTCCAACAGACCGGTACAGGGACGCTTTTTGAAAATGGCTGTCGCGCCGTTGAGCAAGGCATGACGTCCTTTGAAGAGATACTGCGCGTTCTGGGAATGCCCCATGAGCGTTAAACAACTCTGGCGCTGGCAAGGCGTTAACGATAAAGGTCAACTGGAACAAGACGTTGTATGGGCGGACAATCGTCTGGCGCTGATCATCACCCTGCAACATCAGCGCATTATGCCGCTTCGCATCAAGCGCATGGGCGTTAACGCCGCACTGTGGAAAGAAGAGCAAAGCGCTGAAATTATTCATCAGTTGGCCACGCTCATTCATGCCGGACTAACGCTTTCAGAAGGGCTGGAACTCCTTGCGAAACAGCATCCCCACCGACAATGGCAAGCGCTGTTGCGCACGCTGGCTCACGAGCTTGAACAGGGCGTCCCTTTTTCCAGCGCATTAGTCTCCTGGCCGCAGGTATTTCCGCCGCTCTACCAGACGATGATCCGCACCGGAGAACTGACCGGCAAACTGGCCGAATGCTGCTTTGAACTGGCCCGTCAGCAAAAAGCGCAACGGCAGATTACGGTTAGCGTGAAAAAGGCGCTGCGCTATCCCGCCATTATTCTGACAATGGCCGCCCTGGTCGTTTTCGCCATGCTGCACTTTGTTCTGCCGGAATTTGCCGCCATTTACCGTAGCTTTAATACCCCGCTCCCTCTTCTGACGCGTGGTATTATCGCGATAGCGCAATGGGGGTCGGCATGGGGTTGGCTCATCTTGTTCCTGACGATGCTCGTTGCTATCGCTCACCGCAGGGTAAAACAAAAGCCGTCCTGGCAAGCGCAGCGGCAGCGTCTTCTGCTACGGCTTCCCGTTATGGGTCGCCTGATAAGAGGCCAGAAACTAGCGCAAATATTCACCGTACTGGCATTGACCCAAAGCGCAGGCATTCCTTTTCTTCAGGGACTGGAAAGCGCTATCGATAGTCTCGGCTGCCCTTACTGGTCACAGCGTTTAACGCAGGTGCATCAGGAGATCGCCGCGGGCAATCCGGTCTGGTTGGCGCTAAAAAATACCCAGGAATTTAGTCCGCTATGCCTGCAACTGGTCAGAACGGGCGAAGCGTCCGGTTCACTCGATATCATGCTGCATAACCTTGCCCGTCACCACAGTGAAACTACGCTGGCGCTGGCCGATAATCTGGCGTCGCTGTTGGAACCGGCGTTATTGATCATCACCGGCTTAATTATCGGTACGCTGGTGGTGGCGATGTATTTGCCGATTTTTCATCTGGGAGACGCGATGAGCGGGATGGGATAAGGCTGGCGCACATTTACGCCAGCCAGAATATTAGAGGCTATTGAAAATGCGGTTTTCTTGTTCCTGCACCCGAATAAAGGTGGTGCGTTTGGTCAGCTCTTTCAGGCGAGACGCGCCGACATAGGTGCAGGCTGAGCGTAGACCGCCCAGGATATCGCGGGCGGTATTGCCCACCGGCCCACGCAGCGGCAATTTAACCGTTTTACCTTCTGCCGCGCGGTATTTCGCGACGCCGCCGACATGACGGTTCATCGCGGATTCCGAACTCATGCCGTAGAACAGCATAAATTTCTCGCCGTTCTCTTCTACCACGCTGCCGCCGCTCTCTTCGTGACCCGCCAGCATACCGCCCAACATAACGAAATCCGCGCCGCCGCCAAAGGCTTTTGCTACGTCGCCTGGCATGGTGCAGCCGCCATCGCTGACGATCATGCCGCCCAGGCCATGCGCCGCGTCAGCACATTCGATAACCGCCGACAGTTGCGGATAACCGACGCCGGTTTTTACACGCGTCGTGCATACGGAACCGGGACCAATTCCCACTTTCACGATATCGGCGCCGGAGAGGATAAGCTCTTCGCACATCTCGCCCGTTACCACATTGCCTGCGCAGATTGTTTTTGTCGGCCATGCTTCACGCGCTTTCGCGACGAACTGCACAAAATGTTCTGAATAGCCATTGGCCACATCAATACAGACAAAGTTCAGCGCAGGATTCAGCGCCAGAATCTGCACGGTCTTTTCGAAATCAGCATCAGAGGTCCCGGTGGAAACCATCACATGCTTGAGAACATCAGCCGAAGCCGTGTTGATAAAAGCTGCCCACTCTTCAACGGTATAATGTTTATGTACAGCAGTCAGAATATCAAACCCGGCCAATGCTTGCGCCATTTCAAACGTCCCGACGGTATCCATATTGGCCGCGATAATCGGTACGCCAGACCAGGTCTGACCTGAGTGTTTAAAGGTGAATTGACGTTCCAGTTCAACATCGGAACGGCTTTTGAGGGTAGAACGCTTAGGACGGATAAGAACGTCTTTGAAACCTAACTTCAGATCTTCTTCAATACGCATGTGCGGATTCCTGGGGTTAATGGCGAAAAATCGAAACTCACAACTCCAGTGACGTTATCATACGCACTAATCATGGCCGTACAAGACTGCGAAATTCTCTTTTTTTACGTTACAATCCCATAAATTTACCTGGCGAATAGTAGGTTAATGCTCAGAGCGTATCGTCTTTGTATATTTAAAATTTAACCTTTTGATTGGCAAACTAAAATTCCGGAAGCTGGAGATATGAGGTATACCGTAGCCTTAACCGGCGGTATTGGCAGCGGTAAAAGTACCGTCGCTGATGCCTTCGCTGACCTCGGAATAACCGTCATCGACGCGGATATTATCGCGCGCCAGATGGTTGAGCCAGGGCAGCCCGCCCTGAACGCAATAGCGGAACATTTTGGTTCTGAACTTATCGCCGCCGACGGCACGTTACGTCGCCGGGCGCTGCGTGAGCGTATTTTTTCGCATCCGGAAGAAAAAGCCTGGCTTAACGCTCTGCTTCATCCCTTAATTCAGCAGGAAACCCAACGACAGTTTCAACAGGCTACGTCGCCCTATGTGTTATGGGTTGTGCCTCTGCTGGTTGAAAACAGGCTGTATCAAAAAGCCAACCGCGTACTGGTGGTTGACGTGACGCCCGAAACGCAGCTTATGCGCACAATGCAGCGTGATGATGTTACGCGCGAGCATGTTGAACACATTCTCGCTGCGCAGGCGACGCGTGAAGCGCGCCTTGCCGTGGCGAACGATGTTATTGATAATAACGGCGCACCGGATGCTATCGCATCAGATGTGGCCCGCCTGCACGCCAGTTATCTTAAGCTCGCGTCGCAGTTTGTCTCACAGGAAAAACCGTAATGCACACCCAGGTCCTATTTGAACACCCTCTCAATGAGAAGATGCGTACGTGGCTGCGCATAGAGTTTTTGATCCAACAGCTCTCCATCAACCTGCCAATTGCAGACCATGCTGGCGCACTGCATTTTTTCCGTAACATCAGCGATCTACTGGATGTGTTCGAACGGGGCGAAGTCCGTACCGAACTGCTGAAAGAACTGGAGCGCCAGCAGCGTAAATTACAGGCCTGGGTTGAGGTTCCCGGCGTCGATCAAGACCGTATTGAAGCCCTGCGCCAGCAGTTAAAATCCGCGGGCAGCGTGCTGATCTCCGCCCCGAGGATTGGCCAGCAGCTACGTGAAGATCGCTTGATTGCCCTTGTGCGTCAACGCCTAAGTATTCCTGGCGGCTGTTGCAGTTTCGATTTACCCACTCTGCATATCTGGTTGCACCTACAACAGGCGCAGCGCGACGCCCAGATTGAAAGCTGGCTTGCCAGCCTGAATCCCCTCACCCAGGCGCTGACTTTGGTACTTGATCTGATCCGAAATTCAGCGCCTTTCCGTAAGCAAACCAGCCTGAACGGTTTTTATCAGGATAACGGGGACGACGCCGATTTGCTGCGTCTTATGCTGACGCTCGATTCACAACTTTATCCGCAAATTTCCGGCCATAAGAGCCGTTTTGCCATTCGCTTTATGCCGCTGGATAGTGAAAATGGTCTGGTGCCGGAGCGTCTTGATTTTGAACTGGCCTGTTGCTAAGGAGTAAAAATGTCTGACGTGACCGTCGTAAACTGTCCGACCTGCGGTAAACCGGTCGTCTGGGGGGAAATTAGCCCCTTCCGCCCATTTTGTTCTAAACGCTGTCAGTTAATTGATTTGGGCGAATGGGCCGCCGAAGAGAAACGAATCGCCAGCAGCGGCGACCAGTCTGATAGCGACGACTGGAGCGAAGAGCGCTAACGGTGATAGCTCTGTTGAGACGGCAATATCGCCTTATGACAAAAATAATCAATAAATACGCGTAGTTTTGGCGCCATATGCGCGCGGCCGGGATAATACCAATCAACCGGCGAGATTAGGCTATAACAGAAACGTAGCCGCCACTGCGCCAGAAAACCCTGGCGCGTTATCACTGACCCTAAGCCCGCAAGAGCTGGCGGCAATTGAGGCGGTTTTTCCTCACGACGCCGCGGCCGGCCCCCGCTACTGGCCGGAAATTATGTCGACATTAAATCGCTAATAAGATCGATGGGGATCGTGTTGCGATCCCCCACTAAGGCGCAAATTGGCGTAATTTACGAATAATCGGTTCATTGGCCGGCGGAAAATCGTCCGTATTCAACGCGTTCTGCGCGATCCACCGTCCCGGCTGTCCTTCTTTCCCCCACGGTTCGCCCTCCCAGCGTTCAACCAGCCAAAACCACAGCGTAATGTGTCGGTCCGGGAATTGATATTCCAGAGTGTCGAATAATGTCACCTGTGTTGGCGTAATCCCCACCTCTTCCTGTAGCTCCCGGATCAACGCCTGCTCTGGTGTTTCGTCGGCTTCAATTTTTCCGCCGGGAAATTCCAGTTTGTTCGCCATATGCGCATCCGCGGCGCGTCGGGTAATAAAAATTTCGTCGTTCGGGTTGCGGATAATCCCAACCGCGATTTGCAGTTTTTTCATCTTGTTGCATCCATAAAAAAAGCGCAGTCGCCTGCGCCTTTTTATCTGTGTTCAATGTCAGGCCGAATAAGCGTAGCGCCCTTCGGCAATAATGCCAGCACCGACCTGATGGCAACACATTATGTCTTATCAGGCCGGTAAGTTTATCGCATTAGCTCAGGCGACCGTGACACTGTTTGTATTTCTTACCGGAACCACAAGGGCAAGGATCGTTACGTCCAATCTTACGTTCGCCTGTCTGGGCGGCCAGATCGGCAGCCACGGCGGCATCGTCATCCTGATGGCTTAGCTGCTGCATCTGCGCCAGGCGCTCCGCCTCTTCGCGACGCTGCATTTCCATCGCTTCGACCTCTTCCGGCATACGTACCTGGACTTTGCTCAGGGTACTGATCACTTCATATTTCAGCGATTCCAGCATCGCGGCGAACATAGCGAAGGATTCGCGCTTGTATTCCTGCTTCGGATCTTTTTGCGCATAGCCGCGCAGATGAATACCCTGACGCAGGTAATCCATCGCCGCCAGGTGCTCTTTCCACAGGGAATCGAGCGTTTGCAGCATCACGCCTTTTTCGAAATGACGCATCATTTCAGCGCCAACCACCTCTTCTTTACGCTGATACACCTCGATGGACTGCGCCAGGATGCGCTCACGCAGCGTCTCCTCATGCAGCTCCGGCTCTTTATCCAGCCATTCGGCAATCGGCAGCTCCAGGTCGAAGTCGTTTTTCAGGCGTTCCTGCAAACCCGGGATGTCCCACATCTCTTCCAGCGACTGCGGCGGAATGTAGGCGTCGATAGTCGCCTTAAAGACATCTTCGCGAATGCTGTTAATGGTGTCGCTCACGTCGGACACATCCAGCAGTTCGTTACGCTGGGTATAAATTGCACGGCGCTGATCGTTCGCCACATCATCATATTCCAGCAGTTGCTTACGAATATCGAAGTTACGGCTTTCTACTTTACGCTGCGCGTTAGCGATAGCTTTCGTCACCCACGGGTGCTCAATCGCTTCGCCCGGCTTCATCCCCAGTTTACGCATCATACCGGAGACACGATCGGAGGCGAAAATACGCATCAGCGCATCTTCCATCGACAGGTAGAAACGGGAAGAACCCGGATCGCCCTGGCGACCGGAACGGCCACGTAACTGGTTGTCGATACGGCGGGATTCATGGCGCTCGGTGCCAATAATATGCAGACCGCCGGCAGCCAGAACCGCGTCATGGCGTACCTGCCAGTCCGCTTTAATCTGCGCAATCTGTTCTTCCGTCGGCGCTTCCAGCGCGGCGACTTCCGCCTGCCAGCTACCGCCCAGCATAATATCGGTACCACGACCCGCCATGTTGGTAGCGATAGTGACCGCCGCTGGATAACCAGCCTGCGCAACGATGCCTGCTTCGTTGGCGTGGAATTTTGCGTTCAGTACGTTATGTTTGATGCCCGCTTTGGTCAGCTCTCTGGAGACCACTTCAGATTTCTCGATAGAAATCGTCCCGACCAGCACTGGCTGACCGTTCGCGGTACGCTCTTTAATATCTTCGATAATGGCCTGGATTTTTTCCGCTTCGGTCATGTAGACCAGATCCGGCAAATCTTTACGGATCATCGGACGGTTGGTCGGAACAACGACGGTATCCAGCTTATAGATAGAGCTAAATTCGAAGGCTTCAGTATCCGCCGTACCGGTCATACCGGCCAGCTTTTCATACAGACGGAAGTAGTTCTGGAAGGTGATAGACGCCAGCGTCTGGTTTTCATTCTGAATTTCAACGCCTTCTTTGGCTTCTACCGCCTGGTGCAGACCGTCAGACCAGCGACGCCCCTGCATGGTACGACCGGTATGTTCATCAACAATGATGACTTCGCCGTCTTTCACAATGTAATCCACGTCACGGGTAAACAGCGCGTGCGCGCGCAGCGCGGCGGTGACGTGATGCATCAGCATAATATTGCCAGGCGAGTAGAGCGACTCGCCTTCATCCATAATGCCTTCTTGCACCAGTAGCTCTTCAATCAGCACCAGACCGCGTTCGGTCAGGTTAACCTGGCGCGCTTTCTCATCAACGGAGAAGTGGCCTTCGCCCTGGAAAGTGTCAGAATCTTCTTTCTCCTGACGAATCAGGTGCGGAATGATTTTGTTCACTTTTTTGTACATTTCCGAGCTATCTTCCGCCGGACCGGAAATAATCAGCGGCGTACGCGCTTCATCGATCAGGATGGAGTCGACTTCATCCACCAGCGCATAATGCAGTTTACGCTGTACGCGCTCTTCCGGGCTGAACGCCATGTTGTCGCGCAGGTAGTCAAAACCGTATTCGTTGTTAGTGCCGTAAGTAATATCGGCATTGTAGGCTTCACGCTTGGCTGGCGCAGGCAGGCCAGACATGTTGATACCCACGGTCATGCCGAGGAATTCAAACAGCGGGCGGTTGTTTTCGGCGTCACGCTGCGCCAGATAGTCGTTCACGGTTACCACATGAACGCCTTTGCCGGACAGCGCGTTCAGGTAGGCTGGCAGCGTTGCAGTCAGCGTTTTACCTTCACCAGTACGCATTTCGGCGATACAGCGATCGTTGAGCACCATACCCCCCAATAGCTGAACGTCGAAGTGACGCATCCCAAAGACGCGTTTACTGGCTTCACGCACCACCGCGAACGCTTCCGGAATCAGGCTCTCTACGCCTTCACCTTTTTCAATACGGGCGCGAAATTCGTTGGTTTTCGCTTTCAGTTCGTCATCGGAGAGTTTTTCCATCTCCGGTTCCATCGCATTAATAAGGCTGACGGCCTTACGCATACGACGTAGCGTACGATCGTTACGGCTACCGAATACTTTGGTTAATAATTTGATTAGCATAATAAAGTCTCAAATGCCCCGCGCCGCGGAGCTACAAATAAAGTGAAAGGGTCTTTTTTCGTTAGCTGAGACGTTGAGGACCGGCGCGGATACCCTGCGCCTGACTTATCCAGGCCGGGATGCTAAATGCGGTTTGTGGCGCAAAATACGCCCGGGAGAGGTGGCGAACAATCGCCGGCGGCGTGCCCTCCTGCGTGAGCATCGCGTTGAGCGTATTCAGTAAGGCGATATGATGCGCCTGTAATGGCGACGGCGCGTCGGCAACGGGCAGCGTTTGCGGTGCCATTGCAAAAGAAAGGTGGCGAATCACCGTGCGAATAGCGTGCTGATGCCAGTAATCTACGGTGAAATTGGGACGACGGTTAGAGGCTTCTAACAGCGCAAGATGGCTAAAGTTAACTTTAGACGCGGTGCTGGCGGTCGTCCTTGCAGGCGTATTGGTTTCGGCGGCGTTACTGAGCGCGGGCAAACCAAAACTCGCCGCGACCATCCCTAATAAGAGATGCGGCCAGAAGTATCGTCTGCCTAACTGTCGCCAGCGCGTCAGTATTCCACTCACGTCATTGCCACCTGATATGCCCCTCGTGGGCTTACGGAATCAAAACAATTTGCGCATAAATCTTATCATTAAAGCGTACGCGCTACAGCAGTAATGACGAGAAACAAAGATAAAAAATGGCTAAGAAAACAGCGAACGCGCCGTATTTCGATTTAGAGCCTATCCCACCAGGCGTTATTGGCGCAGCCAGTTTGGACACGGACAGCGCGCAAAAACCGGAGCGTACACGTAGTACGTGAGGATTTTGAGCACTGCCCAGGTCCAAAATGGCAAGTAAAATAGCCCTAATGGGATAGGCTCTTAATCCTGCTAAACAGGCGCGGGTATAGAGAGAAACATTGTCTTCCGGCACCAGGCGACCTTGACCAAAAAAACAGCGTTGGCGTTGTTTACCCACTATCATCGGAAGATCAAACAGTTTACAACGTTCTTCGGTCAGATATAGACGCTACCATGGCGGATGGTTAGCGTCATCTGTTCAACCGTCATGATTTCAGCGGCGAAAATTATATCGCCTCGTGGGTACGATTATCATCATCCAGCGTCATTACACTGTGGCCTTTATGAATACTCTAACGTCGAGATTCCACAGCGTTCTTAATACTTTCGCGGATAGCAGCTAATCGCTCGCAAATCACTGCATCCCGTTCAAGGATCTTATTTTTACGTCGCTGGTTATCCGGTGTCGGATTCTCTTCGAGATACTCGAGCACCTGTTTATATTCTTTATTCAGCTTGCTATGATACTTTACCAGTAAGGCTTCAATCTTAGACGCTTTTTCAGGTGTTAATCCTTCACTTGCTCTTTCATAATCATGACAAGCAGTGGCTATATCATGAATAGGTAACGAGACCCCTTTTATTACTGAAGAGATAAGGCTAGCCACGAGGATACCGCCTGCCCGCGAGGGTTCCACAACGAGTGACTTTATTTTTGCCCCACACTCCCAGATGGTACCTTTCTCGGCAGATTTTATTTTCCGGTCAATTTCCTGGGTTTTTAAATGCGGGTTAGGATTTATTTTATTGCTTACAACGCCTGCGGCATAATCGTAAAGCTTTTTACCTGCCCACGCTAATCCTGCGCCGATCCCCACGCCGATGAGCGTCCCCAAGCCGGGAGCGATTGCCGTGCCGATGACAGCGCCCAACACGCCACCAGCGACACCAATCCCAGTGTGCATCCCCGTTTGCAACAAGAGTTCGAGCGTTTTATTCTCTTTAAAACGCTCAACAGCTTCATGGCTATTAAGTACGTTTAACGATTTCTGAATGGAGTGCAACTCATGCTTGAAGGCAGATTGTATTTTCTTGAAATTCTTCACATCCTTCAACGTCATTTTCTCTTCTTCAAGAGAACTCATTTCTCCCGGCACAGGTACAGGTACAGGTACAGGTACAGGCATGATACAAGGCGAACACAGAACCTTTTCAGTTTTTAAAGTTCCGCTTGAATTTTCTTCAGCAAACATTCTCCATAACGAATTCAGCCCATTACATATATCGATATCGGGGAAAGTCATTTTTACATAACCATTGGCATCAACGACATATTGATAAAGAAAATCTTTCATCAATTCACTAATCTCAGAGACATACAAAGGGAGCTGCCCTGTAGATAGCACCAATTGGTAGGCATTACTCTCACCGCAGCATGGGGTCACCGCGTTTATAGAAACGCGTAATGGATCTGCTGTTTCATGTGGATAAAGTTTAAGCTGGTTAAGAAACATACCAAAGTGCACTGTTCGTTCTTCATCGCCTCCAACAATAATAGCAGGCTCAACGAAATCGAAATCATTCTCATCTAAAGGAAAATGAGCGCGCGCAGGCAATAGCACACCATCGTTTACGGCAGATATTAGAGAGAAAATCATCATACTGCGTGCTCCCCTTTATTAGAGAAGTTATTATATAAAAAATTATTCCATATCTTTCCCCTTTTAGTTACCAGGCATTTACCTGATTATAGTTCTCATTTCCAACCATGGCTGCAGGTCATCCTGTACCGGTCTGGCCACTGGCTGATTTTCTCTGCTGCAGCAGCTCTTATCCGGAGAGACAGAGCATATCCGCCATGTTTATTTGCCCGTTTTTCAATTTTTACGTTACTTTTTGGCCATTTGCGAAGGATGTGAAGGGAATATCGTTGAGTTCACAGTATTACTGGCCAGTCAGGTTACTGCGCGACAGATAATAACATGTTGTTTTTTATTCAATGGTTCAGCATGGTTTTGACATCAACTGATGCCATCTGAGTTGTGGTTAGAGGCCGCTAATATTATTTGCTGAAATTATTATGAAAAAATCAATTCGCCGGGAGTCCACGCTAAAATAGCCGTATTAAGAGAAGCGCAGATAAAGGATAGTAAAAAAAACGACTGGCTCGCCTGGCCGGAGAGAGTGCCAGGTTAACCAGTCGAATTTTATACGACAGCGTATGTCGTTATGCCAGTACTGTCGAAGGCGCTTTGAAAGCCAACGGCAGTTCTGCGTCGTCCTGGAAGGTCACAAATTCCCAGGCTTCCTGTTTTGCCAGGACTGCCTGTAACAACTTGTTATTCAATGCGTGACCGGATTTATACGCGGTAAACGCACCAATAATATTGTGACCACACATGAACAAGTCACCGATCGCGTCAAGCATTTTGTGACGAACGAATTCATCTTCAAAACGCAGGCCGTCTTCGTTCAATACGCGATAATCGTCAACAACGATGGCACAATCGAAGCTGCCGCCCAGGCACAGGCCGCGGGACTGCAGATATTCGATATCACGCATAAAACCGAAGGTACGCGCACGGCTGATCTGGCGCATGAACGCATCCGCAGAAAAGTTCATCGCGTAGCGCTGGCTGCTGGAATCAATCGCCGGATGGTTAAAGTCGATGGTGAAATCCAACGTAAAACCATTGTACGGTCTGAATTCAGCCCATTTATCGCCATCTTCAACCCGAACAGTCTCTTTGATGCGTACGAATTTTTTGGCGCAGTTCAGTTCATCAATACCGGCATCAAGCAGCAGGTAGACAAACGGAGCGGCACTGCCATCCATGATCGGGATTTCCGGGGCATTAACCTCAATAACGATGTTATCGATACCTAAGCCCGCCAGAGCAGCGTTCAGGTGCTCAACGGTTGAAATCCGTACATCATGCTCATTCACCAGACACGTACAGAGCATGGTATCACGCACAGATTTGGCATCGGCCGGGAAATCTACCGGTGGATTCAAGTCGGTGCGACGATAGATGACCCCGGTATTGGCCGGCGCAGGGCGTAATGTCAGGGTGACTTTTTTGCCGGTGTGTAAACCGACGCCAGTCGCCTGAACGATACGTTTAAGTGTCCTTTGTTTGATCATCGTATAATCTCGCCAAATTACCTATCCAACCGAAGTGTACTATACATTCGGTGGGCCAGTTTAGCACAAAGAGCCCAGAATCCCAAATTCCAGCCAATTCTTAATCAGCTTGCTTACGCAGGAATGCGGGGATATCCAGATAATCCGGCTCTTTCGCCGCCTGTGGCGTATTGTCGTTAACCACTTTCGCGACCGTTTTTTGCTCCTGCGTCAGCGGCGCCATACCGTGCTGCTGATAACGATCCAACACCGGCTGCTGCACCTGTTTATTGGTGACCAGAGTGATTTCCGGACGTTTGTCCATACCAATACCGGTCGCCACTACCGTCACGCGCAGTTCATCATTCATATCCGGGTCCAGAGAGGTACCGATAACCACGGTGGCATTATCCGACGCAAACGCGCGAATGGTGTTACCGACGGTTTCAAACTCATCCAGACGCAGGTCGAAGCCCGCCGTAATGTTGACCAACACGCCGCGCGCGCCGGACAGGTCGATATCTTCCAGCAGCGGAGAGGAAATAGCCATTTCAGCCGCTTCTTCCGCACGGTCTTCACCGCTCGCCACGCCGGAGCCCATCATTGCGTAGCCCATTTCAGACATCACGGTACGCACGTCAGCAAAGTCGACGTTCATCAGGCCCGGGCGGGTGATCAGCTCTGCGATCCCCTGAACCGCGCCTTTCAGCACGTCGTTAGCCGCGCCGAACGCGTCGAGCAGGGAGATACCACGGCCCAGCACTTTCAGCAGCTTGTCGTTCGGGATGGTGATCAACGAATCCACATGCCTGGACAGCTCGGTGATACCCTGCTCCGCAAATGCCATGCGCTTTTTGCCTTCAAAATTGAAAGGCTTAGTCACCACGGCAACGGTCAGAATACCTAAATCTTTTGCCACTTCAGCAACCACTGGCGCCGCGCCGGTTCCGGTACCGCCGCCCATGCCTGCCGCGATAAATACCATGTCTGCGCCTTCAAGCGCCGCACGCAGCGCTTCACGGTCTTCGTCCGCCGCATTACGGCCGACTTCCGGGTTAGCGCCGGCGCCCAGACCTTTGGTAATGCCGCTACCAATTTGAATGGTCTGGCCAACCGCCGTTTTACGCAACGCCTGAGCGTCGGTATTCACCGCGAAGAATTCAACACCTTCGATGCGCTCGCGCACCATGTGTTCAACAGCGTTACCGCCGCCACCACCGACGCCGATGACTTTAATCACCGCGTCGTTGGTTAGTTCCATAGGTTCAAACATAATCTCTCTCCGTCATGTGCCTGTCGCCTGAGGCCGTAATATCTGGCGGCCTCATAAAAATTAAAACTCTTTTCGCAGCCAGCTATTAAGTCGCTTGATCCACGAGCCAACTGATGCCGTAACACGTTTTTCCACTTCTGCTTCACCGTTTAAGTGGGACTCTTTCCCGTAGTGAAGCAATCCCACCGCCGTTGAGTAATACGGCTCCTGGGCATAATCCGTCAGACCGGTGATATTCAGCGGCGCGCCGATACGCACCTGCGTATGAAACACGCGCTGAGCGCAAGCAGCAAGCCCTTCGATTTGCGCCGCGCCGCCGGTTAACACAATCCCCGCCGCCAGGTGATGTTTTACCCCTTGTTGGCGAAGCTGTTCCTGTAATTGCAATATCTCTTCGTTGACCAGATTGAGCAGCTCGGTGTAACGCGGCTCAATCACTTCCGCCAGCGTCTGACGTTGCAGGCTGCGCGGCGGACGCCCACCTACGCTCGGTACTTCAACGCTCTCGTCTTTACCGACGATGGAACCCAGCGCGCAACCGTGGCGGACTTTAATGGCTTCAGCATCGCTCGGCGGCGTACCAAAGGCATAAGCGATATCGCTGGTCACCACATTCCCCGCGTAAGGGATCACTTTGGTATGACGCAGCGCGCCGCCAGTATAAACGGCGATATCCATTGTACCACCGCCGATATCCACGACACAGACGCCCAGTTCACGTTCATCTTCCGTTAACACGGAATAACTGGCCGCCAGTCCGGCAAATATCAGTTGGTCAACTTTCAGACCACAACGTTCAACAGCTTTGACAATGTTTTTTGCCATATCGTTGTGGCAGGTAATCAAATGTACTTTCGCCTGCATACGCACGCCGGAAAGACCGACCGGATTTTTAATGCCTTCCTGGTAGTCAATGGCATACTCCTGAGGAATCACATGCAGCACGCGATGTTCATCGCGCACGCGCACTGACTTCGCAGTATGCACGACGTTTTCCACATCTTCCTGCGTCACTTCCTCTTCGGAAATGGGCACCATACCAATTTCATTCTGACAGCTAATATGTTTGCCGGAAAGCGCCAGATATACCGAGGAGATCTGGCAATCAGCCATCAATTCCGCCTGGTCAATGGCGCGCTGAACGCATTTCACCACTGACTCAAGGTCATTCACCCCGCCTTTATCCATACCCCGCGATGGGCAACTGCCCACGCCAATGATATTGACCATACCGTCGGGCAGAACTTCCCCTACTAAAGCGGCAACCTTCGCGGTGCCAATCTCCAGTCCTACTACCAGTTTTCTGTCCGTCGCCTTGATCATTGTTGTTCTGCCTGTGCCTGATTCTGTTGCTGATTAGATTCCTCAGGGGGGAGCGGCGCCCAGCCAACTGCCGCACCTGAGTCATAACGCAAATCAACGTAGCTAATCCGTTTGCCATCGGTTTGCGCCTGCTGCTGTAAAACCGGATAGAGTTCTACAAAGCGAGCCAACCTTTTCATCGTATCGCCCCTGCCGAGATTGAGCTTAATGCCGTTATTAAGCGTCAATTGCCAGGAGCGACGTGCGGTCATCGCCGCTTCCTTTAGAGTGAATTTATCCTTAGCCAGCACCTGCCCCATCTCGCGGTATCCCTGCAATACTTCACTCGCGCTGCCTTCCGGGCCATACAACATGGGTAAAACCTGTTTGCCGATGCGGTCTGACGGCACGCTGAAGGTGTTCCCTTCAGCATCGACCATATGTTGATCATTCCAACGCGCAATCGGCACATATTCAACCAGATGAATCTTCAATTCATCAGGCCACTGTTTTCTGACGCTGGCCTGTTTAATCCACGGCAAACGCTCAATCTGGCTCTGGATAATGTTCACATCCTGCGTCATGAAGGTTCCCGGCGCGCCCAGAGCCAGTATCGCCTGACGGATATCATCGTTACGCGTGTAGTGACGCTCGCCGGTTAATACCAGCTTTGATAACGGTAAACGCTGCGCATCTTCCATCCACCCTAACACGACCCACCCGCTAACAAACACGGTGCACAGTACCGTCAGCAGGAACAGTATTCCTGCAAGACGCGTTCCATTGTTACGGCGTGAAGAAGGCGTCTCTTCATCACTGTTTCGCGTGTTCAGCGCAGCCTGCGACATATCAGTCCGCCAACTCCAGAATTCGTACCACTAACTGCGAGAAGCTCATTCCCGCCTGACGCGCCGCCATCGGCACCAGACTATGGCTGGTCATCCCCGGAGAAGTATTGGCTTCCAGCAGATAAAACTGACCATCGCTGTCCAGCATGACGTCAATACGCCCCCATCCCGTGCAGCCTAAAGCTTTCCATGCCTGCAGGACGAGAGACTGTAGCGCGGCTTCCTGGGACGCGTCTAAACCGGCAGGGCAGAAATACTGAGTCTCATCAGAGAGATACTTCGCCTCATAATCATAGAAGGTTCCTGCCGGTTGGATACGAATTGACGGTAAAATTTCTTCGCCAACTATCGCCACCGTAAATTCCGGACCGCACAGCCATTTCTCAATCAGTATTTCGTCATCATGCTGAAAAGCCAATGATAACGCCCCCTGTAAAGCGTTTTCTTCTACTACTTTCGTCATACCGACGCTGGAGCCTTCACGGCTGGGTTTGACGATCAGCGGTAAACCCAGCGCCGAAATTCGCGCTTTTTGTTCTTCGCTAAGGCCTTTTTCAAACCCGGCGCGCGTCAGCGCGACCCACGGCGCAACCGGTAAGCCTGCGCCCTGCCACAGCAATTTACTGCGCAGTTTATCCATGGAAAGCGCCGAGGCCATCACACCACTGCCGGTATAAGGCAGGCCGAGCAGTTCAAGCATTCCCTGTAAGGTGCCATCTTCACCGCCGCGGCCATGCAACGCAATAAAGGCCTTCTGAAAGCCCATTGCTTTAAGCTGCGCAACATCAACCTCTTGCGGATCGACGGGATGCGCATCAATGCCGCCTTCACGTAACCCGGCCAACACTGCCGCGCCGGAATTTAACGAAACGTCCCGCTCCGCAGAGGTTCCGCCCAACAGGACCGCGATTTTATCAGCCATGTTGCTCTTCCTCCTGGATTTGCGGCTTCAGCTTGATTTCAGATAAGTAACGCGCAATTTTGCCAACATTTCCTGCGCCTTGCACTAATATCAAGTCGTTACCCGTCAGCACCGGCGCTAACATTGTCGCAACCTGAGCCGGATCGGAAACCAGAATCGGGTCAATTTTTCCCCGATTACGAATCGTGCGACATAAAGAACGGCTATCCGCGCCCGGAATCGGCGCTTCGCCCGCCGGGTAAACGTCCAGCATCAGCAGCGCATCAACCTGGGTCAGCACATTGGCGAAATCGTCATACAGATCGCGCGTGCGCGTGTAACGGTGCGGCTGAAACAGCATCACCAGGTTTTTATCCGGCCACCCTGCTCGCGCAGCTTTAATGGTGGCGTCTACTTCGGTCGGATGATGGCCATAGTCATCCACCAGCATCGCCGTCCCGGCTTTACCATTCACCGGCTCAAGCGGGAACTCGCCGAGGAAGTCAAAACGACGCCCGGTCCCCTGGAAGCTTTCCAGCGCGCGCAGGATAGCGTCATCGGCGATGCCTTCTTCGGTCGCTACCGCCACTGCCGCCGCGGCATTCAGGGCATTGTGGCGACCCGGCGCATTCAACGTGACATGCAGATCCGGCATTCCCTGGCGCAACAGCGTAAAGTGCCCCTGCGGCCCTATCTGCTGATAATCTTCTACGCGGACGTCAGCATCCTCGCTAAAGCCATACGTCGTGGTCTGACGCCCCACCCGCGGCAGCAACTCGCGGATGACCGGATCGTCGATGCACATTACCGCGCGACCGTAGAACGGCAGGTTATGCAGGAAGTTAATAAACGTCTGCTTTAAATTTTCAAAGTCGCCATGATAGGTATCCATATGGTCGGCTTCGATGTTGGTGACGATCGCGACCATCGGCTGCAAATGCAGGAAGGACGCGTCGCTCTCATCTGCCTCGGCAATCAGGTAACGACTATGGCCCAGACGCGCATGAACGCCTGCGGCTTTCACCAGACCGCCATTCACAAAAGTCGGGTCCAACCCCGCTTCGGCATAAATACTGGACACCATCGCGGTCGTTGTGGTTTTTCCGTGCGTCCCGGCAATGGCGATGCCGTGGCGAAAACGCATCAGTTCCGCCAGCATTTCCGCACGGCGAATAACCGGAATACGCGCTTCATGCGCCGCGACAATTTCCGGGTTATCCGCGGAAATTGCGCTGGAAACGACGACCACGCTGGCATCACGCACATTTTCCGGACGATGGTTAAAGAAAATCGTCGCCCCCAGGCTCGTCAACTGCTGGGTCACCGGATTCGGCGCTAAATCGGAACCACTGATCTGATACCCTTCATTGGCCAGAACTTCGGCAATACCGCCCATACCAGCACCACCGATGCCGACAAAGTGAATGTGCCGAACGCGACGCATTTCGGGCACGATGGAACGCAGTTTTGCCAGTTGTTGTGTATTCATTCTTTACGCCATTAACTCCAATACCCGCCATACTTCAAATTGCAGATGCGTTGGCTTGCCTGCAACCCAAATTATTGAGGGTAGAAAAACCCTGCGATGCAAAAGGCACCGCCACAAATTATGTCCGGGCAACCCGGCTGACTTCACTGGCGACGCGTTCGGTAGCATCCGGAATGGATACCGCGCGGGCACGCTCCGCCATGGTTAACAACGCCTCGCGCGACCACCCCGCCAGGGTGTCGGCGACAGCCTCTACAGTAAACTGCGGCTGCTCAAAAATCTTAGCTGCGCCGGCGTTTTCTAACGGCAGTGCATTCCAGTACTGCTGCCTGTCTTTATGCTGAAACGGCACGAATATCGCCGGTAATCCGGCGGCGGCGATCTCGCTCACCGTTAAAGCGCCGGAACGGCACACCACCACATCCGCCCACGCATAGGCGGCGGCCATGTCATCGATAAATTCCGTCACCTTATGCTGCGGTTGTCCCGCCCCGGCATATGCCTGCTCTACCGTGAGCTGCGCGCCTTTTCCGCTTTGATGCCAGATTGTAACCGTATCGCCCAGTCTGGCGGCAACCTGCGGCATCGTCTGGTTCAGGACTCTCGCCCCCTGAGAACCGCCGACCACCAACACGCGAATCGGGCCGTCACGACTGGCCAGACGCACCTGCGGCAACGGCAACGCCAGTACGTCGGTACGCACCGGGTTACCCACCACTTCCGCGTTCGGAAACGCACCGGGAAACGCCTGCATCACCGTGGTCGCGATTTTGGCCAGCCACTGATTGGTTAGCCCGGCGATACCGTTTTGCTCATGCAAAACGACCGGAATACCCAATGACCAGGCGGCAAGACCGCCGGGGCCGGAAACATAACCGCCCATTCCCAGCACGACATCCGGCTTAAACCGCTTCATGATCGCCCGAGCCTGCCGCCAGGCGTTAAAAATCCGCAGCGGCGCCGCCAGAAGCGCTTTTACGCCTTTACCGCGCAGACCGGAGATCCGAATAAAGTCAATGTCGATGCCATGCTTCGGCACTAAATCCGCTTCCATACGATCGGCGGTACCCAGCCAGCGAACCTGCCAGCCCTGGGCCATTAAATGATGCGCAACGGCCAGTCCCGGGAACACGTGCCCGCCGGTACCGCCCGCCATCACCATTAACCGCTTCGGTTGACCACTCATCGAGAACCTCGTGTAAACGCCTGCGCTTTTTCCAGACGCGTTTCATAATCAATACGTAATAAAAACATAATGGCCGTCGACATAATCAACAGACTCGACCCGCCATAACTGATCAGCGGCAGCGTAAGACCTTTGGTCGGCAGCATCCCCGCAGCCGCGCCAACGTTTACCAGCGCCTGGAAACTAAACCAGATACCGATAGAACACGCTAAAAACCCGGAAAAACGGTGGTCAATCTCCAGCGCTTTACGGCCAATCGACATCGCGCGAAAAGCGACGAAGAATACCATTAAAAGCGCCAATACCACACCGATATAACCCAGTTCTTCCCCAATAATGGCGAAGATGAAATCGGTGTGCGCCTCCGGCAAATACTCCAGTTTCTGCACCGAATTCCCCAGCCCTTGCCCCCATATCTCACCGCGACCAAAAGCCATCAGCGACTGTGTTAGCTGATAACCGCTGCCGAACGGATCTTCCCAGGGGTTCCAGAACGAGGTAACGCGGCGAATACGATACGGTTCGGCGAGGATTAACAGAATCACCGCCGAGATGCCCATCCCGATAATGGCGATGAACTGCCATAATTTCGCCCCGGCGAGAAACAGCATCGCCAGCGTGGTGACAAACAGTACGACCACCGTCCCGAGATCAGGCTGCGCCAGCAGTAACACCGCCAGCACCAGAATCACGCCCATTGGTTTTAAAAAGCCGCGCAGGTTATTTCGCACCTCATCAACCTTACGCACCAGATAGTTCGCGAGGTAGCAGAACAGCGACAGCTTGGTAAACTCCGCAGGCTGAATACGCAGCGGCCCCAGCGCAATCCAGCGCGACGCCCCGTTAACCGAGCTCCCGACGACCAGCACGATAAGCAGCATAATGATCGACGCAATCAGCATCGTCGTGCTGTATTTTTGCCAGAAGGTCATGGGCAAACGTAGCGTGACCATCGCCAGACAAAATGCCAGGAAGATATAGAGCGCATCACGTTTGGCAAACAAAAATGGATCGTTCGCCAGGCGCTGCCCGACTGGCATGGAGGCCGACGTCACCATGACAAAACCAATCGCCGCCAGCCCGAAGGTCAGCCATAACAGCGTGCGGTCGTACATGATCAGACTGTCGGCGTCTTTATCGCGCGAAGCCATCACCCAGCCTTTAAGCGCCGCAAACAGCCAGGCCAGGAGGCCAAAGCCTGGTACGCGCGGCATTCTCAGACGGGGGAGAGATAAACGCATCAACCTAACTCCTTCGCCAGACGGGTAAAGACGTCACCGCGTTGCTCAAAGTTCTTGAACTGGTCAAGGCTGGCGCAGGCGGGCGACAGCAGCACCATATCACCCGGCTGAACGCGCGGCGCCAGCAAACGCATCGCCTCTTCCATCGTCTCAGTCTGTTGGGCGATTTCCGGACGCAGTGCGGCAAGCTGCGCGCCATCGCGCCCAAAGCAATACAGGCGGATACGATCGCCGGTCAGATAGCGTGTCAGCGGAGAAAAGTCTGCCGACTTACCGTCGCCGCCCAGCAGCAGATGCAGCGTACCGTCCACATGCAAACCGTTTAGCGCCGCTTCGGTACTGCCGACGTTGGTCGCTTTCGAGTCGTTGATCCAACGTACGCCGTTATGCTCCAACGCCAGCTGGAAGCGATGCGCCAGACCGGTAAATGTCGTCAACGCCTTCAAACTGCTGGCGCGCGGCAGACCTACGGCATCCGCCAGCGCCAGCGCCGCTAACGCATTGGTATAGTTATGCTGCCCGGAAAGCTTCATCTCTTTCACGTTCAGCACCTTCTCGCCTTTGACTCGCAGCCAGGTTTCGCCCTGCTGACGATTAAGGTGATAATCACCCATATTGACGCCAAAGCTGACGCAGCGCTCATCGGCCCCACGAACCGGCATCGTCAACGCATCATCGGCATTCACTACGCACACTTTCGCCTTCTCGTAGACGCGCAGTTTCGCCGCCCGGTACTGTTGCAAACCAAACGGATACCGGTCCATATGATCTTCAGTGACGTTGAGCACCGTTGCCGCCGCCGCTTGCAAACTTGACGTGGTTTCCAGTTGGAAACTGGATAATTCCAGCACGTACAATTCGCGATCGGCATCCAGCAGCATCAGCGCCGGAAGACCGATATTGCCGCCAACGCCGACATTGACGCCCGCCGCTTTCGCCATCTCGCCCACTAAGGTGGTCACGGTGCTTTTGCCGTTCGAGCCGGTGATGGCCACAATCGGCGCTTGCGCTTCGCGGCAAAACAGTTCGATATCGCCGACAATTTCCACTCCAGCGCTGGCGGCAGCGCTAAGAGAGGGATGCGCCAGAGCAATACCAGGGCTGGCGACGATTAAATCCGCCCCTAAGAGCCACTCGTCGTTCAGGCCGCCAACGTGACGCTCAACCTCTTGCGGCAGCTTATCCAGACCCGGCGGCGTCACGCGAGTATCCATCACCCGCGGCGTCACGCCGCGGGCGAGAAAAAAGTCCACGCAAGAGAGTCCGGTTAAGCCCAGACCGATAATGACGACGTTTTTGTCCTGGTAATCAGCCATGATTAACGTACCTTCAGCGTTGCCAGGCCAATCAGCACCAGCATCAGCGAAATAATCCAGAAGCGCACAATCACGCGCGGTTCCGGCCAGCCTTTCAGTTCATAGTGGTGATGGATAGGCGCCATACGGAAAATACGCTGTCCGCGTAGTTTAAAGGAGCCCACCTGCAGGATGACCGACAGAGTTTCCACCACAAAGACGCCGCCCATGATCACCAGCAGAAATTCCTGACGCAGCAGCACGGCGATAATGCCCAACGCGCCGCCCAACGCCAGCGATCCGACATCGCCCATAAAAACCTGCGCCGGATAGGTGTTAAACCACAAAAATCCTAATCCCGCGCCGACAATCGCCGTACAGACAATCACCAGCTCGCCCGCATGACGTAAATACGGAATATGCAGGTAATTGGCGAAGTTCATGTTCCCGGTCGCCCAGGCCACCAGCGCAAAGCCGGCGGCAACAAAAACAGTCGGCATGATCGCCAGGCCATCAAGCCCGTCGGTCAGGTTTACGGCGTTACCCGTACCGACGATGACAAAGTAGGACAGCAGAATGTAAAACAGCCCCAATTGCGGCATAACATCTTTAAAGAACGGCACCACCAGTTGGGTCGCGGGTGTGTCTTTCCCGACGAGATAAAGCGCAAAGGCCACGCCGAGCGCGATAACCGACATCCAGAAATATTTCCAGCGCGCAATCAGCCCTTTGGTATCTTTCCGCACCACTTTGCGATAGTCATCGACAAAACCGATAATGCCGTAGCCAATCAATACCACCAGCACGCACCAGACGTACGGGTTAGACGGGTAAGCCCATAACAGAACGGAAATCACAATCGCCGTCAGGATCATGATGCCGCCCATCGTCGGCGTACCGCGTTTACTGAAATGCGATTCCGGGCCATCGTTACGTACCACCTGGCCAAAAGAGAGTTTTTGCAGACGAGCGATCATACGCGGGCCCATCCATAAAGAGATGAACAGCGCGGTCAACAGGCTGACGATGGCGCGAAACGTCAGATAAGAAAAGACGTTAAAGCCGGAATAATATTTGACCAAATGCTCGGCCAGCCAAACTAACATGAACCTTTCTCCTGTAACGCATGAACCACATCTTCCATCGCGGCGCTGCGTGATCCTTTCACTAAAATAGTCATCATTGGTTGCTCCTGAAGCAGAGCGTGTAAACGCGCAATGAGTGCGGCTTTATCGGCAAAATGTTCGCCGACGCCGCTGGCGTGGCTGATAGCCTGACTGAGTTTTCCGGTGCTTAACACGCGATCAATACCCGCCGCTTTTGCGGCCTCGCCAACCTGGAGGTGGCACGCTTCGCTTTCTGCGCCCAGCTCGGCCATATCGCCTACCACCAGCACGCGGTAGCCGGGCATTTCAGAAAGAACCTGCACTGCGGCGGTCATCGAACCGACGTTGGCGTTATAAGCGTCATCCAGTACCAGTTGGTTTTCACTTAATTGAATCGGGAACAGACGCCCGGGTACGGCTTTTAACGCCGCCAGCCCTGCTTTAATCGCCGTCAGCGTCGCCCCCACCGCCATTGATAAAGCAGCGGCCGCCAGCGCGTTGGCAATATTGTGCCGCCCCGGCAACGGCAGCAGCACATCAATGCTGCCCATCGGCGTTTGCAGGGTAAATTCGGTACCGTGTGACGTCACGTGGATATTCGCAGCGGTAAAGTCGCTGTTTGCCGCATTCGGCGAAAAACGCCACACCTGACGATCGCCAATAATGCTTTGCCAGTTCAGCCAGTCATTATTATCGGCATTCATAATCGCGATACCGTTCTCAGGCAAACCGGTATAGATTTCGCCTTTCGCTTTCGCCACGCCGGCCAACGAGCCGAAACCTTCCAGATGCGCCGCCGCCAGGTTATTGACCAGCGCCGCTTCCGGGCGCGTCAGGCTAACGGTCCAGGCGATTTCTCCCTGGTGGTTAGCGCCTAACTCGATTACCGCATAGTCATAATCATGGTTTAAGCGCAGCAGCGTTATCGGCACGCCGATGTCGTTGTTAAAATTGCCTGCGGTATACAAAGTATTTCCGCACTGGCTAAGAATCGCGGCGGTCATCTCTTTGACCGAGGTTTTGCCGGACGAACCGGTTAACGCCACCACCCGCGCCGGTACCTGCATACGTACCCAGGCGGCCAGTTGGCCAAATGCCTGACGCGTGTCTTTTACAATCACCTGCGGAAGATCGATATCCAGAGGACGACTGACCAGCAGGGCGCCAGCGCCGTTCGCTTTTGCTTTATCAGCAAAATCATGCGCATCAAAGCGTTCCCCTTTCAGCGCCACGAACAGGCATCCCGGCGTCACTTTCCGTGTGTCGGTAATGACCGTATCGAGCGTGAGATCCGCCCCGCGGTGTTCGGCGCCAAGGACATCGGCAATTTTGCTGAGCGTTACGCTAATCATGCGATCACCCCCAGCAAACGCGCTGCGGTCACGCGGTCTGAATAATCAAGACGCTGCGTGCCGACAATCTGGTAATCCTCGTGCCCTTTACCTGCAATCAGCACGACGTCATTGTCTTTTGCCTGCATAATGGCATTGGTTACCGCCTCAGCGCGGCCTTCCATTACCCTGACCTGCCCGGCATCCAGCATTCCGGCCAGAATATCGTTGATAATGGCGCGCGGCTCCTCGGTACGCGGGTTATCGTCAGTCACCACGACGATATCCGCGAATTCTTCGGCAATGGCCCCCATGAGTGGGCGCTTACCTTTGTCACGATCCCCGCCACAGCCAAAGACGCACCACAATTTTCCGGCGCAGTGCAGGCGCGCCGCCTGCAACGCTTTTTCCAGCGCATCCGGCGTGTGCGCGTAATCCACCACCACCGTCGGTTTGCCTGGCGCAGTGAACACTTCCATCCGCCCGCAAACCGGCTGCAAACGCGCGGCGGTTTTCAGCAAATCCGTTAACGGATAGCCCAGCGCCAGCAGCGTCGCCAATGCCAGCAGTAAGTTGCTGACGTTAAACGCGCCCATCAGGCGGCTTTCGATTTCGCCTTCACCCCAGCTTGAAGCAAAACGAATCGTCGCTCCGCGGTCGTGGTACTCCACCGCCTCCGCTTTCAGCCAACGACCATGACAGTTAGGGTTGATATGCCCTTCCATTGATACCGCGACCGCATCGGGTAGCGACGCCAACCAGCGGCGTCCAACTTCATCATCGGCGTTGACGATTGCCTGACCGTGATGGTGGGTGGAATAAAGCATCCATTTTGCCGCCTCGTAATGCGCCATATCGCCATGATAGTCGAGATGGTCGCGGCTCAAATTAGTAAACACGGAGGCGGCAAATTTCAGCGCCGCCACGCGATGCTGCACCAGGCCGTGAGAAGAGACTTCCATCGCGCCGAAGGTCGCGCCCTGCGCAACCAGACTGGCCAGCACATGCTGAACATCCACAGCGGAACCGGTTGTGTTCTCCGTCGGGATCACTTTACCCAACAGTCCGTTGCCTACCGTTCCCATCACTGCGCTGGTTTCGCCGAGCAACTGGCTCCACTGCGCCAGTAGTTGGGTGGTGGTGGTCTTGCCATTGGTGCCGGTCACCGCCACCAGACGCATGTTTTCAGATGGCTCATGGTAAAAGCGGCCCGCCAGCGCAGATAAACGCTCATTGAGCTGGCTGAGATAGACGACCGGTACGCCGTGCATTTCGCGAATCTCACCGTCGGCCGCCTCGTCTTTCGCCTCTGCAATAATGGCAGCTACGCCTTGCGCTATCGCCTGCGGGATATATCGACGCCCGTCCGCCTGATGACCCACCACTGCCACAAAGAGATCGCCCGCCGCAGCCACACGGCTGTCGAGCGTCATCTCTCGCAGTTCTCGCGCGGGTAGTCCAGCCACCCACGGAGCAAGAAGGTCGCGCAAATTACGATCTGCCACCTGTTCCCTCGCCTTGATTAATTACGAATTCATTTTTTTCGCCCGTTGCCAGCGCGTCCGGTTCGATGTTCATGGTGCGCAGAACGCCGCCCATGATGGCACCAAATACCGGCGCGGAAACGGCGCCGCCGTAGTATTTACCCGCCTGCGGATCGTTGATGACAACCACCAGCGCGAAGCGCGGCTGACTCGCAGGCGCGACGCCTGCGGTGTAAGCAATGTATTTGTTGATGTAGCGACCGTCCGGCCCCACTTTTTTCGCCGTACCGGTTTTAATCGCGATACGGTAGCCTTTAATCGCCGCCTTCACGCCGCCGCCGCCCGGCAGCGCTACGCTTTCCATCATATGCACCACGGTGCGTACGGTGGATTCAGGGAAGATGCGTTCGCCGGGTACAGGCGGATCAACTTTGGTAATCGACAGCGGGCGATAAATGCCATAGCTGCCGATCGTTGCATAGACTCGCGCTAACTGTAACGGCGTTACCATTAGCCCGTAGCCGAAAGAGAAGGTGGCCCTCTCTATGTCGGACCACCGTTGTTTTTGAGGATATAAGCCACTGCGTTCTCCGACCAACCCCAAATTGGTCGCCTTTCCTAGCCCAAAACGTGAGTAAGTATCTACTAACGCTGAGGACGGCATCGCTAACGCCAGTTTGGATACGCCGACGTTACTCGACTTCTGTAGAACCCCGGTCAGGGTTAATTCGCTGTAGCGCGCCACGTCTTTAATTTCGTGGCCGTTAATTCGGTATGGAACGGTATTCAACACCGTATTTTCGTTGACGATACCGCGCTGAAGCGCAGTCATCACCACCATCGGCTTAACCGTAGAACCCGGTTCAAACACGTCGGTGATGGTACGGTTACGCATCGCGTCTTTCGGCGTACCGGCAAGGTTGTTAGGGTTATAGGAAGGGCTATTCGCCATCGCCAGTACTTCACCGGTATTGACATCGACCAGCACCGCGCTACCGGATTCCGCCTTGTTAAACGCCACCGCGTTGTTCAGTTCGCGGTAAACCAGCGCCTGTAAGCGTTCATCAATGCTTAACGCCAGGTTGTGCGCTGCCTGACTGTCAGTGGAGGAGATATCTTCAATCACGCGGCCATAGCGGTCTTTACGCACGATTCGCTCGCCAGGCTGACCGGTAAGCCACTTATCAAAGCTCTTTTCAACGCCTTCAATCCCCTGACTGTCGACGTTGGTAAAACCGATGAGGTGAGCGGTTACTTCTCCTGACGGGTAGTAGCGGCGGGACTCTTCACGCAAATGAATCCCCGGCAGTTTGAGTTTTTTGATGTAGTCCGCCATGTCAGGATTTACCTGGCGCGCCAGATAAATAAAACGCCCTTTCGGGTTGGCGTTGATACGGGCAGAGAGCTGATCGAGCGGAATATTGAGCGCAGTAGAAAGCGCTTTCCAGCGATCGCCGACGCTGATGCCGCCGGCGTCATGAACTTCTTTCGGGTCGGCCCAAATAGCCTTAACCGGTACGCTGACCGCCAGTGGACGCCCGGAACGGTCGGTAATCATACCGCGTGAGGTGGAGACTTCCTGAACACGCAGCGAACGCATATCGCCCTGACGCACCAGCATATCCGGGGCGATAATCTGTAGCCACGCCGCGCGTCCAAGTAAAAAAACCAACGCCAGTAAAATACAGCCGCACAGCAACGCAAAACGCCAACTGATGAAGTTGGTCTGTTCTTCCTGGCGTTTCGATTTTTGCGTTTTTGCCGCTGCTTTCATGCGTCGCGTTTATCCTTATTTTTGCACTACGATATTTTCTTGGGACGGATCAACATGCTGCATTTGCAGCTTTTCCGTTGCGATCCGCTCCACCCGGCTGTGATCGCCGAGCGCATTTTCTTCAAGGATCAGGTTGCGCCATTCAATGTCCAATGCATCGCGCTCCAGAACCAGTTGTTCACGCTGCGCGGTGAGTAAACGAGTATGGTGCGCCGTCGTGACCACCGTCACCGCCGTTAAAATGATGCAAATGAACAAGCAGAGTGGCAGCTTCCCGAACCGCAAAAGATCGTCACCGATCACGCCAGGCAAGGCATGGCGTTCGTTGCTTCCTATCGATCCTTTAACTTTGCTTAGGGCTTCTGTCACTCTGCTGATCATGCGTTCGTCCTCTCTGCGATACGCAGAACTGAACTACGGGCCCGAGGATTTTCAGCCACCTCTTTTTCACCCGGCATCAACTTGCCTAACGCTCGTAACTCACGACCGCCCAGTTTTTTGAGCTGCGCTTCCGTCATCGGTAATCCCGCCGGTACCTGCGGACCGCGGCTTTGCTCACGCATAAAGCGTTTCACAATACGGTCTTCCAGCGAGTGGAAACTGATGATTGAAAGCCGCCCGCCTGGGGCCAGTACGCTGAGCGAGCTTTTTAGCGCCTGCTCTATCTCCTCCAGTTCACTGTTTACCCAGATGCGCACCGCCTGGAAGGTACGGGTCGCGGGATGTTTGAATTTGTCTTTTACCGGGGTCGCCGCCGCAACCACTTCCGCCAGCTCTTTGGTGCGGGTCATCGGCTGTTCGCGATTGCGCTCAACAATGGCGCGAGCAATACGTTTGGCAAAACGCTCCTCGCCGAATGTTTTCAGCACCCAGGCGATATCCGCCTCCTCCGCCGTTTGTAACCACTCGGCGGCAGACTGGCCGCGCGTCGGGTCCATTCGCATATCCAGCGGACCGTCGCGCATGAATGAAAAACCGCGCTCCGCATCGTCAAGCTGCGGAGAAGAGACGCCAAGATCGAGAAGGATCCCGTCAATTTTGCCGGTAAGCTCGCGCTCGGCTACATAATCAGCCAGCGCGGAAAAAGGTCCATGAATGATGGAGAAGCGAGGATCATTAATGGTCTGCGCAACGGCGATCGCCTGCGGATCGCGATCGATCGCCAGCAAGCGCCCCTCTTCGCCCAGTTGCGAGAGGATCAGGCGCGAGTGGCCGCCGCGACCAAATGTGCCATCAATATAGATACCATCCGGACGAATATTCAGCCCATTAACGGCTTCATCCAACAGTACCGTAGTGTGTTTAAAATTTTCCATCATCTTATAGAGACAAGTCCTGCAGCCGCTCCGATAACGTTTCGGTAGCTGACTGTTCAGCGTCGATATCTTCCTTGACCTGTTGATACCAGGTCGTTTCATCCCACAGCTCAAATTTGTTGAACTGTCCAACCAGCATCACTTCTTTCGTCAGTCCGGCATGTTGCCGCAGAACTGGCGCGATCAGTAATCGACCTGCACCATCCATCTGACATTCGCTGGCATGGCCCAACAGTAAACGCTGTACGCGACGTTCTACCGGGTTCATGCTCGACAGACGAGATAACTTTTGCTCAATAATTTCCCATTCAGGCAGGGGGTAAAGCAGCAGGCATGGGTGATGGATGTCAATGGTACATACCATTTGACCGGTAGCGCTCTCGATCAGTTGCTCCCGATAACGGGTCGGCACGGTCAGGCGCCCTTTACTGTCGAGATTGACTAACGTTGCCCCCCGGAACATGCCAGTCTCCCCCCTTCTTACCACTTTATCCCACAAATTCCCACTCGAAGGAGTTTACGGAGCGGAGGAAAAGCTTGTCAAGCAAGTCACAACGCTTACTGAAGTAAAAAAGCCAATGTTTACGGCGAATATCTGCGTTGATTAATTTCCGTCCAGCGTGCAAGTCAAATTAACGTTATGAATATTTGTAAGAAAAAAACCAAAGACCCACCGCCGTTTAAAACGGACTCAATATAATCCGAGAAAAATATAAAGTGTCAGTTTGCGACGCGAGCGGCATTTTAGGACATATTGCACCGTGTTAACAGTGCCTGTTTAACGTGTGCAGCGCCTGCTATACCAGCGCCTACGAGCGACTGTCGCGCCAAAGACAAAAAGTGGCTGTTAATTCGACGATTTCTTGCCTGCTTGTAACAAAACAAGACAAAGGAAAAGACTCGTTACGTCTTAATTAGTGGAATATGGACGATTTCGGACAAAAGAAAGGTAATAAAAAAGAATTTTCGGATAATTTTAAGGAATAATCTTAATTATTTAAGGGATATTTTTACTGATACGTATTTGTTTGACGGCGGCAGAAGAGAGAGTCTTTTGCCGCCGGTCCTTTAGCTACGGCTCAGAATGCCGCGACGATACAGGTTTCGCCGAATACGCGTTAAGCCGGGTTTCGGCTTACGCGGTTCATCAAGACTTGCCAGCACAATCTCCAGCACGCGTTCCGCGACATCACGATGACGCTGCGCCACCGCCAGTACCGGGCATTGCAGAAAATCCAGCAGCTCATGATCGCCGAAGGTCGCAATCGCTAAATCCGAAGGCAGTTTTCCATCGCGCCGCAGCGTAACGTCCATCACGCCCTGTAATAGCGCGAACGATGTCGTAAAGAGCGCCTGCGGCATAGGATGCGTTTCCAGCCATTTCTCAAACAACTGCGCGGCGGCTTCGCGCTCATAGCTGTTGGCATATAAGAAATTCACCTCCCGCGGATCGTCTTTCCATGCGGTGCGGAACCCCTGCTCGCGCAGGAAACTGACGGACAACTCCGGCAGCGCGCCCAAATAAAGCACCGTTTCCGCCGGGAATTTACGCAGCTCTTCCGCCAGCATCTCGGCATCATCCTGATCGGCGCCGACCACGCTGGTGAAATGTTCGCGATCCAGCGCGCGGTCGAGCGCGACGATGGGGAACGGATCGTTGGCCCAGCGCTGATAGAAGGGATGCTCCGGCGGTAACGAAGTTGAAACAATGATTGCATCCACCTGGCGTTGCAAAAGGTGCTCAATGCAGCGCATTTCGTTATCCGGCTGATCTTCAGAACAGGCGATCAGCAGTTGGTAGCCACGCTGGCGTGCCTGGCGCTCAAGATAGTTTGCGATACGGGTGTAGCTCGTGTTTTCAAGGTCCGGGATCACCAGACCAATGGAACGTGTGCGTCCAGCACGTAGCCCGGCAGCCACAGCGTTAGGATGGTAATTGTGCTCACGCACCACCGCCATGACTTTTTCTACGGTTTTGTCGCTCACGCGGTATTGCTTTGCTTTACCGTTTATAACGTAGCTTGCAGTTGTGCGCGAGACACCGGCCAGCCGAGCGATTTCATCCAGTTTCACAATTGCCCCTTGTGTAAATTGTACAAACCATAACCTTTATGTCGGCATGGGTTAAAATCGTTAACATCTAAGCGCAGTTTGATCACTCCGGCAACCGCTTTTATTCCGGGTTACCACGGATTTCGCAAAAAAAAAGCCCAACCGGTGATATTGGGTTGGGCGATAATTCCTGTTGGCCGGATAAAACGCAAGCGCGTCGTCATCCGGCAAATCTGCTCAGCGCATAATCTTATCGCCGCGCGAAAGCCCGACGACGCCTGAACGCGCCACTTCAACAATTTTCGCCACGTCGCGCAGCGAGGCCAGAAAAGCATCCAGTTTATCGCTGGTGCCCGCCAGTTGAACGGTATACAGCGTTGGCGTGACATCAATAATCTGACCACGGAAAATTTCCGTATTACGCTTCACCTCTTCCCGTCCATAGCCGCTGGCCTGGATTTTCACCAGCATGATTTCCCGCTCAACGTGCGCTCCCTGACCCAGCTCGCTGACGCGCAGCACATCAACCAGCTTGTGCAGTTGCTTTTCAATTTGCTCAAGCACTTTTTCATCGCCTACCGTCTGGATAGTCATGCGCGACAACGTCGGATCGTCCGTCGGCGCGACGGTCAGGCTTTCAATATTATATCCGCGTTGCGAAAAGAGGCCGATAACCCGCGATAGAGCCCCAGATTCGTTTTCCAGTAATACCGATAAAATCCGGCGCATCATCAGGTCCTCTCCGTTTTGCTTAACCACATTTCGTCCATCCCGCCCCCGCGAATCTGCATCGGATAGACATGCTCGCTGCCATCAACGGTGACATCGACGAACACCAGTCGGTTATTACGCACATGCTCAAGGGCTTCGCTGAGTTTACTTTCCAGCTCATCCGGACGGTTAATCTGCAGCCCGACATGACCATATGCTTCCGCCAGGCGCACAAAATCCGGCAACGACTGCATATAAGACTGAGAATGGCGACCGGAATAGATCATATCCTGCCACTGTTTCACCATCCCCAGATAACGGTTGTTCAGGTTCAGAACCAGTACCGGCAATTCATACTGTAAGGCTGTCGACAGCTCCTGAATGTTCATCTGTATACTGCCATCGCCGGTCACGCAGACCACCATTTCTTTCGGCAGGGCCATTTTAACGCCCAGCGCAGCCGGTAGGCCAAAACCCATCGTGCCGAGCCCGCCGGAATTAATCCAGCGACGTGGTTTATCGAACGGGTAGTAGAGGGCGGCAAACATCTGGTGTTGTCCTACATCGGACGTCACGTAAGCGTCGCCCTTCGTCAGACGCCAGAGGGTTTCAATCACCGCCTGGGGTTTAATGCTTTCGCTTTCCGCGTCATACTTCAGGCACTGACGGGCGCGCCAGACCTCTATCTGCTGCCACCAGTCGCGAATATCATCCTGCGGCTGAGACGGCGCATCCTGCGCCAGTAGCTCCAGCATTTGTTCCAGTACCAGGCGGGCATCGCCCACCACCGGGATATCAGCGTTAACCGTTTTGGATATGGACGTCGGGTCAATGTCGATGTGTAATACCGTCGCGTTCGGACAATATTTAGCGAGATTATTCGTCGTGCGGTCGTCAAATCGTACGCCAACAGCGAAAATCACGTCGGCGTTATGCATGGTCATATTGGCTTCATAAGTGCCATGCATTCCCAGCATTCCTAACGACTGGCGATGAGTAGCAGGAAACGCGCCCAGTCCCATTAATGAAGAGACCACCGGCAGGTTAAAGGTTTCAATGATGTGGCGCAGCGGCGCATAGCAGGCCGCGCTTATCGCCCCTCCCCCAACATAGACCACCGGTTTTTTTGCCGACGCCAGCGTTTGCAAAGCACGCTTAATTTGTCCTTTATGTCCTGATGTTGTGGGATTGTAAGAGCGCATACTGACCGTTTCCGGCCAGGCATACGGCATTTTTTTCGCCGGATTCAAAATATCTTTCGGCAGATCCACGACCACCGGTCCAGGACGTCCGCTTGCCGCCAGCCAGAAGGCCTTTTTAAGCACCAGGGGAATATCTTCCGTCTGTTTGACCAGGAAGCTATGTTTGACCACCGGTCGGGAAATCCCCACCATGTCGCACTCCTGAAAGGCATCATAGCCAATCAATGAGGTGGCGACCTGGCCGGAAAGAATCACCAGCGGAATGGAATCCATATAGGCCGTAGCAATCCCGGTAATCGCATTGGTCGCTCCCGGTCCGGAAGTCACCAGCACCACGCCAACGTCGCCAGTAGCTCGCGCCAGGCCATCCGCCATATGCACCGCGGCCTGCTCATGACGCACCAGCACATGATCGATCCCTCCAACGGTATGTAGCGCATCATAAATATCAAGCACTGCGCCTCCAGGATAGCCGAACACCTGCTTTACGCCTTGATCGATAAGCGATCGGACGACCATCTCGGCTCCAGACAACATCTCCACGGCTTGCCTCCACTTTATACCTGTCATCACGGTTTGACGGACACCTTAACCGCTCGCTATCACGCCTGGCAATTAGATGGAATGACGTAAAGACGGGGAAGGTTAGAATAATCAGGAGGCAAGAAGAGAAAAAATGGAGAAATACTCCGTCTGAATCACACCAGGTAATAAATAATCGCTTATAAATGCAGACTTACAGCAATTCATCTATTTTTCACAGCGACGAAAAGAATCGCTCACCGTTAATTCAGCATAAAATTTTTGATATACGCTAAAAAGCAGAATAAACCAGAATTTGTTTCTGATTTATTCTGCCCGGTTTTATCGCTTACAAACAGAAACTAATAAATCTTCCATCCATTGGTGCCCTTTATCACGCCCAGCCGCTTCATGCCAGGAAAGGTAGCATGTCCGGCTATTCAGTTTTAAAGGCAACGGCAATATTTGCAGATCCAGCGACTCCGCAAACTCTTCCGCCAGCCAGCGCGGGGCAATAGCGACCAAATGCGTCTGCGAAACCACGTTCAGAACGCTGATAAGCGCCATGCCCTGATAAGCCACGCTCGACTGTTTATCCGGCGTGTCATACCACGGCTGACTAAATGACGCATAACGATCGAGAGAAACAACCGCATGTTGTTCATTATAAACATCGCCTTCCAGTAGCGGGCCGCTAATACGCGGGTGTTTTCGGCTGGCGACTAAAACCATTTCATCTTTAAATAGCGGTACGCTGGTAAACTCAGGGCGACGGAATTCTTCATAACTAATAACGAACTCGGTTTCCTGATAGCGTAGCTGATGCTCAGTATTCTGATTCAACGACGCTTTAAAAACGACATGAATATTTGGCGCAATTTTTTCTACACGATTATAAATCTGTGACGTCAGGATATTATCCAGCGGACTGCACACGCAAAGATTGAATACACGTTCGCTGCTGGTCGGCTCAAACCCCGATCCCGGCAATTCATTTTGCACCAATTGCAACGCCTGACGGACTGAACCAAATAACTGAAATGCACGGGCAGTCGGCTGAATTCCTCGTCCATATCGAACAAAAAGCTCGTCATTAAACATAACCTTCAGACGCGCTACGGCGTTACTGACCGCAGGCTGCGACATTCCCAGCGTGTGGGCGGCGCGCGTAATATTCTGCTCTTGCATTACCGCATCGAACACGGTCAATAGGTTCAAATCAACCATGCGAAGCTGTGGTTTGCCCATATCTAAAAGATGCGGCTTTTCGGTTTTGACCTCTGGCATATTTAACTCCACTGTCACGCTTAACTCCCTTTTTCTGGCTGAAGGCAGAAATAATTCCTGAAAATATGATTTACCATGCATATAAAATAAGAAAAAGGGAAAGCGTTAAAATTCGGAAAACATAAAGACGCTGACAGAGACAAATAGAATGCCAGCGCAAGCGTAATGTGTCCTGAGTCACACCATTGCGATTCATAATGTTTAAATTACGCAAGCAATATAACCATAACCATGACGAATACACAATCATACACCAAGTGAATGATCATTTAAGTTTTAATTAAATGTTTATATTATTAATAGCTAAAAAGTTAACATTAATTTATCAATAACTTTATCCTTATCCATTAAGTAAACAAGGTTATTTGTTAAAATATAAAACAAATCAAAAAGATAAACCAAACCTTTAGCATACCTTTAACAGGCCATTCCCCTAACCAATTTGCAAACAAAAATGCCTAAATATTTCAAACAATGAAAAGTATGAATGTCCACTCGTTCTTTTATCCTTTATTGGACGCGCAGCCCAGCACAATTAGCTAAAGTACGTATCCGGATATCGTCAACAAAATGCAATGGCGACAGAAATCAGAGTTGACATTAAACGGCATATCCAGTACCACTAAAAGCATATCGCATTCGCTGGAGCTGAATTAATGTCACATATCGTTCGTTTCACTGGGCTACTACTACTCAACGCATTTATTGTGCGCGGTAGACCGGTGGGCGGCATTCAACATTAAGTCAGCTCGAAGTCAAACAAAACCCGCGCCGTTGCGCGGGTTTTTTTATGCCTGACGCAAGGCGCCCCTGGAGACAAGGACCACATCATGAGCCAGCAAGTCATTATTTTTGATACGACCTTACGCGACGGCGAACAAGCGTTACAGGCCAGCCTGAGCGCGAAAGAGAAGCTGCAGATTGCCCTGGCCCTTGAGCGCATGGGTGTTGATGTCATGGAAGTGGGCTTCCCGGTCTCTTCTCCGGGTGATTTTGAATCTGTCCAAACCATCGCCCGCACCATCAAAAACAGTCGCGTTTGCGCCCTGGCGCGTTGTGTAGAAAAAGACATCGACGTCGCGGCACAGGCGCTGAAGGTCGCCGACGCGTTTCGTATTCATACTTTTATCGCCACCTCGCCAATGCACATCGCCACCAAGCTGCGCAGCACGCTGGATGAGGTCATCGAACGCGCGGTATACATGGTTAAGCGTGCGCGTAATTACACTGATGACGTGGAGTTCTCCTGCGAAGATGCTGGCCGGACGCCTGTTGACGATCTGGCGCGCGTGGTGGAAGCCGCTATAAACGCCGGCGCGAGAACCATTAATATTCCCGATACCGTGGGCTATACCATGCCATTTGAGTTCGCGGGAATCATTTCTGGCCTGTATGAACGTGTCCCCAATATCGACAAAGCCATCATCTCCGTTCATACCCACGACGATTTAGGGATAGCAGTAGGCAACTCGCTGGCGGCAGTACATGCGGGCGCGCGTCAGGTTGAAGGCGCGATGAACGGTATCGGAGAACGTGCCGGTAACTGCGCACTGGAAGAAGTGATCATGGCGATTAAAGTGCGCAAAGACATCATGAACGTACACACCAACATCAATCACCACGAAATCTGGCGCACCAGCCAGACCGTCAGCCAGATCTGTAACATGCCGATCCCGGCCAACAAAGCGATTGTCGGCAGCGGCGCTTTCGCCCACTCTTCCGGCATCCACCAGGATGGCGTCCTCAAGAACCGCGAAAACTATGAAATCATGACGCCAGAGTCCATCGGTCTGAATCAGATACAGCTGAACCTGACCTCCCGCTCTGGCCGTGCCGCCGTGAAACATCGCATGGAAGAGATGGGTTACAAGGACACAGACTACAACATGGACCACCTGTACGACGCGTTCCTGAAGCTGGCGGACAAAAAAGGCCAGGTGTTCGACTATGACCTGGAAGCGCTGGCGTTTATTAATAAACAGCAAGAAGAACCAGAGCATTTCCGTCTGGATTACTTCAGCGTGCAGTCCGGCTCCAGCGATATCGCCACTGCTTCCGTGAAGCTGGCCTGTGGTGAAGAGATCAGGGCCGAGGCGGCGAACGGCAACGGCCCGGTCGACGCCATCTATCAGGCGATTAACCGCATCACTGGCTACGACGTTGAGTTGGTTAAATACGACCTGAACGCCAAAGGCCAGGGTAAAGACGCGCTGGGTCAGGTCGATATCGTCGTGAACCATCATGGTCGCCGCTTCCACGGCGTCGGGCTGGCGACGGATATCGTCGAATCCTCCGCCAAAGCGATGGTGCACGTACTGAACAATATCTGGCGCGCCGCCGAAGTTGAAAAAGAATTGCAACGCAAAGCTCAAAATAAAGAGAACAACAAGGAAACCGTGTAATGTCGAAGAACTATCATATTGCCGTACTGCCGGGCGACGGTATCGGCCCGGAAGTCATGGCGCAAGCCCTGAAAGTTATGGATGCGGTACGCAGTCGTTTTGATATGCGTATCACCACCAGCCGCTATGACGCCGGCGGTATTGCTATCGACAATCATGGTCATCCACTGCCGAAAGCCACCGTTGAAGGGTGTGAGCAGGCGGATGCCATTCTGTTTGGCTCCGTCGGCGGCCCGAAATGGGAAAATTTGCCCCCGGAAAGCCAGCCGGAGCGCGGCGCCCTGCTGCCGCTGCGCAAACATTTCAAATTATTCAGTAACCTGCGTCCGGCGAAACTGTATCAGGGACTGGAAGCATTTTGCCCGTTGCGCGCCGATATCGCCGCTAACGGTTTCGATATCCTGTGCGTGCGCGAGCTGACCGGCGGGATCTATTTCGGACAGCCAAAAGGCCGTGAAGGCAGCGGTCAGTACGAAAAAGCCTTTGATACCGAAGTTTATCACCGCTTTGAGATCGAGCGCATTGCCCGTATCGCCTTTGAATCGGCGCGTAAACGCCGCCGTAAAGTCACCTCTATTGATAAAGCCAACGTACTGCAAAGCTCTATCCTGTGGCGTGAAATCGTCAATGATGTCGCGAAAACGTATCCCGATGTGGAACTCGCGCACATGTATATCGATAACGCCACCATGCAGTTGATTAAAGACCCGTCGCAGTTTGACGTACTGCTGTGCTCTAACCTGTTCGGCGACATTCTGTCCGACGAATGCGCCATGATCACCGGCTCAATGGGGATGTTGCCCTCCGCCAGCCTGAACGAGCAAGGGTTTGGCCTGTATGAACCGGCTGGCGGCTCCGCGCCGGATATCGCCGGGAAAAATATCGCCAATCCAATTGCGCAGATCCTGTCGCTGGCGCTGCTGCTGCGCTACAGCCTGGATGCCAACGATGCGGCAACGGCCATTGAACAGGCGATCAATCGCGCATTAGAAGAGGGCGTTCGCACCGGCGATTTAGCCAGGGGCGCTGCCGCAGTCAGTACCGATGAGATGGGCGATATTATCGCCCGCTATGTCGCAGAAGGGGTGTAATCATGGCCAAAACGTTATACGAAAAATTATTTGATGCCCACGTGGTCTTTGAGGCGCCAAACGAAACGCCGCTGCTGTACATCGACCGCCACCTGGTGCATGAAGTCACCTCGCCGCAGGCGTTTGATGGTCTGCGCGCGCACCATCGTCCGGTACGTCAGCCAGGGAAAACCTTCGCCACGATGGATCACAACGTCTCGACGCAGACTAAAGACATTAATGCCTCCGGTGAAATGGCGCGTATCCAGATGCAGGAGCTGATTAAGAACTGTAACGAGTTCGGCGTCGAACTGTATGACCTGAATCACCCGTATCAGGGCATCGTCCATGTGATGGGGCCGGAACAGGGCGTCACCCTGCCGGGCATGACCATCGTCTGCGGCGACTCCCACACCGCCACCCACGGCGCGTTTGGCGCGCTGGCCTTCGGCATCGGCACTTCTGAGGTAGAACATGTACTGGCGACGCAAACCCTGAAACAGGGGCGCGCTAAAACCATGAAGATTGAAGTCACGGGTAACGCCGCGCCGGGCATTACCGCCAAAGACATCGTGCTGGCGATCATCGGTAAAACCGGTAGCGCCGGCGGCACCGGACACGTGGTTGAATTTTGCGGCGACGCGATCCGCGCGCTGAGTATGGAAGGCCGCATGACGCTGTGCAATATGGCGATTGAGATGGGCGCCAAAGCCGGTCTGGTCGCCCCGGATGAAACCACTTTCAACTACGTAAAAGGGCGTTTGCACGCGCCGAAGGGCCGCGATTTTGACGAAGCCGTCGAGTACTGGAAAACGCTGAAAACCGATGACGGCGCGACCTTTGATACTGTCGTCACCCTGCGAGCAGAAGAGATCGCGCCGCAGGTGACCTGGGGCACGAATCCGGGCCAGGTGATTTCCGTCACCGACATCATCCCCGATCCCGCCTCCTTTAGCGATCCGGTTGAACGCGCCAGCGCCGAAAAAGCGCTGGCTTATATGGGCTTACAGCCGGGCGTACCGTTAACGGACGTTGCTATCGATAAAGTCTTTATCGGCTCTTGTACCAATTCGCGCATTGAAGATTTGCGCGCGGCGGCGGAAGTCGCCAAAGGGCGCAAAGTGGCGCCGGGCGTGCAGGCGCTGGTGGTGCCGGGTTCAGGTCCGGTGAAAGCGCAGGCGGAAGCGGAAGGTCTGGACAAGATCTTTATCGAAGCAGGATTTGAATGGCGCTTACCGGGCTGTTCCATGTGCCTGGCCATGAATAATGACCGCCTGAACCCGGGCGAGCGCTGCGCATCCACCAGCAACCGTAACTTTGAAGGCCGTCAGGGCCGCGGGGGTCGCACGCATTTAGTCAGCCCGGCGATGGCCGCCGCTGCCGCCGTTACCGGCCACTTCGCCGACATTCGCAGCATCAAATAAGGAAACTACCATGGCAGAGAAATTTACCCAGCATACCGGCCTGGTTGTCCCACTGGATGCCGCCAACGTCGATACCGATGCAATTATCCCTAAACAGTTTTTGCAGAAGGTTACGCGCACCGGTTTTGGCGCCCATCTGTTTAACGACTGGCGCTTCCTGGACGAAAAGGGCCAACAGCCAAATCCGGAATTCGTGCTGAACTTTCCGGAATATCAAGGCGCGTCGATACTGCTGGCGCGGGAGAACTTTGGCTGCGGCTCTTCACGCGAACACGCGCCGTGGGCGTTGACCGACTACGGCTTTAAAGTGGTGATCGCGCCAAGCTTCGCCGACATTTTCTACGGCAACAGCTTTAACAACCAACTGCTGCCGGTAACCCTGAGCGACGCACAGGTCGATGAGCTGTTTGCTCTGGTGAAAGCCAATCCGGGGATTCATTTTGAAGTGGATCTGGAAGCACAGGTGGTGAAAGCAGGCGATAAAACCTACAGCTTTAAAATCGACGACTTCCGCCGCCACTGCATGTTGAACGGTCTGGACAGCATTGGGCTGACGCTGCAGCACGAAGACGCGATTGCCGCCTACGAAAATAAACAACCGGCATTTATGCGGTAACCTTTCACGCCTTACCGGGCCTACAGGTTATGCAATATCACCAGGTTGCCACTATATCCTGTAGGCCTGATAAGCGTAGCGCCATCAAGCGCCTGGTTACTCATCAGTCGCTCATGCCGGGGATATTCCGGCATTTTTTATACGCCTTTTACTCACCCGCTCACCCCCGCGTGACCACAGAAACCGCCGTATAAATCCCGTTGAGACGCCGTCCCATCGTCGTTATCCAGAAACAGCCGAAATAAAAAAAGCCAGCAGGTATTCTCTGCTGGCGGGTGATTTTAGGCTATCGCCTACACCAATACTCAGTCACACATGATGTCTGCAATTGGCTTCAATCGGTCGCCTCCCACTGCATCAATTCCGCGAGCATTTTTAAGCGCTGCGACGCGCTCAGGCAAGCCAGCCAGGACGTTTTTTCCGTCGCGACAAAATATCTCAACCAGAACTGGTGCATAGTGACCTCTTCCTCTTGCTTCATCGAAAGATATTATTGGCCTAATATAGGGATAATAAAATTGCTGAGTTTTTCATCGGAGTTCCCCTTTTATGCCCTCAGGTCGCCTGCAACAACAATTTATCCGTCTCTGGCAATGTTGTGACGGTAAAACGCAAGACACCACGCTTAATGAGCTGGCGGATCTGCTGAACTGTTCGCGTCGCCATATGCGTACGCTGCTAAATACGATGCAGGCGCGCGGTTGGCTAACATGGGAAGCCGAGGTCGGACGCGGAAAGCGTTCGCGTCTGACGTTCCTGTATACCGGACTGGCGCTGCAACAGCAGCGGGCGGAAGACCTGCTGGAACAAGATCGAATCGATCAACTGGTACAACTGGTCGGCGATAAAAGCGCTGTCAGGCAAATGCTGATTTCCCATCTGGGACGCAGCTTCCGCCAGGGGCGGCATATTCTGCGGGTTCTTTACTATCGTCCGATGCACAATCTCCTGCCGGGAACCGCATTACGTCGCTCGGAAACTCATATTGCCCGGCAAATTTTCAGTTCGCTCACGCGGGTAAATGAGGAAAACGGGGAACTGGAAGCGGACATTGCGCACCACTGGCAGCAAATTTCCCCTTTACTGTGGCGCTTCTACCTGCGCCCCGGCATTCATTTTCATCATGGCCGCGAGCTGGAGATGGAAGATGTCATCGCCTCGCTAACGCGTATCAATACGCTTCCGCTTTACTCGCACATCAAAAAGATAGACTCCCCTACCGCGTGGACGCTGGATATTCATCTTTCCCAGCCGGATCGCTGGTTGCCGTGGCTGCTGGGCCAGGTCCCGGCGATGATTTTGCCTCGGGAGTGGGAAACGCTGGCTAATTTCGCCAGCCACCCTATCGGCACCGGGCCTTATGCCGTGCGGCGTAATACGCCGAACCAGCTCAAGATACTCGCCTTTGATGACTACTTCGGCTATCGGGCGTTGATAGACGAAGTGAACGTCTGGGTACTGCCGGATATCAGTGAAGAACCGGCCTGCGGCTTGATGCTGGAAGGGCCGATACAAGGCGGTGAAAAAGCGATAGAAAGCCGACTGGAAGAGGGGTGCTATTACCTGCTATTCGACGCCAGAACGCCGCGCGGCGCACATCCGCAGGTCAGAGAATGGGTAAGCCACGTCCTCTCTCCCACCAATTTACTCTATCATGCCGATGAACCGCTACAGCAGCTCTGGTTCCCGGCCTGTGGGCTTTTACCGCGCTGGCATCACGCCCGTCCAGGCCCGGGCGAAAAACCCGCCGGGCTGGAAACCCTCACGCTGACCTTCTATCGCGAACACATTGAGCACCGGGTTATCGCCCGTATCATGAGCGCGCTTCTGGCTGAACATCAGGTGCATCTGCATATTCAGGAGATCGACTACGATCAATGGCACGCCGGCGAGATCGAAAGCGATATCTGGCTCAATAGCGCTAACTTTACGCTGCCGCTGGATTTCTCGCTGTTCGCGCACCTGTGCGAAGTACCACTCTTGCAGAACTGCATTCCGCGCGACTGGCAGGACGACGCCGCGCAGTGGCGCGCTGGCGAGATGAACCTGGCGAACTGGTGCCAGCAACTGCTGGCCAACAAAGCGATTGTGCCGTTGATCCACCACTGGCTGATTATCCAGGGACAACGCAGTATGCGCGGGCTGCGCATGAATACCCTCGGCTGGTTTGATTTTAAATCGGCGTGGTTTGCGCCGCCGGATCCTTAAAAGCCAGCTCTTAATTGCTGCCCGGCAACAAAATCACTACACTAACGCCGAACTCAACGGGGTGCCGCGCTCATGCGCGCGCTGAGAAAATACCCGTCGAACCTGATCCGGATAATGCCGGCGAAGGGATTTGAGGCTAACTCTCAAGTCCTTTGCCACTCTTTAACTGAGGTGCAAAGTGTTAAAAAAATATCTTCCGCTTTTACTCCTGTGCGCGGCGCCTGCTTTCGCCAAACCCGTTCTCACCGTCTATACCTACGACTCGTTCGCCGCCGACTGGGGGCCAGGCCCGGCGGTGAAAAAAGCGTTTGAAGCCGATTGCAACTGCGAGCTGAAACTGGTGGCGCTGGAGGATGGCGTTTCGCTGCTCAACCGCCTGCGGATGGAGGGGAAGAACAGCAAAGCCGATGTGGTGTTGGGGCTGGACAATAATCTGCTGGAGGCGGCCACGCAAACTAAACTTTTTGCCAAAAGCGGCGTGGCGAATGAGGCGGTCAAGGTGCCCGGCGGCTGGAAAAACGACACATTTGTGCCGTTCGATTACGGCTATTTCGCCTTTGTCTACGATAAAAGCAAGCTGAAAAATCCGCCGAAAAGCCTGAAAGAACTGGTCGAGAGCGATCAAAAATGGCGGGTGATTTATCAGGATCCGCGTACCAGTACGCCAGGGCTGGGGTTGTTACTGTGGATGCGCAAAGTCTATGGCGATAACGCGCCGCAGGCCTGGCAAAAACTGGCGGCCAAAACGGTGACGGTGACGAAAGGCTGGAGCGAGGCCTACGGTTTATTTCTGAAAGGTGAAAGCGATTTGGTGCTCAGTTACACCACCTCTCCGGCGTATCACATTATTGAAGAAAAGAAGGACAATTACGCCGCCGCGAACTTCAGCGAAGGCCATTACTTACAGGTAGAAGTCGCGGCGCGTACCGTCGCCAGTAAGCAGCCGGAACTGGCTGAGAAATTCCTCAAATTTATGGTTTCTCCGGCGTTTCAGAACGCCATACCCACCGGCAACTGGATGTACCCGGTAGCGGACGTCGCCTTACCAGCAGGGTTTGAATCATTGGCAAAACCCGCCACAACGCTGGAATTCACGCCGCAACAAGTGGCAGCACAACGCCAGGCATGGATTAGCGAATGGCAACGCGCCGTCAGCCGTTAATTCCCGGCTGGCTGATTCCGGGGCTGTGCGCCGCCGCGCTGATGATAACCGTCTCGCTGGCGGCCTTTCTGGCGCTTTGGCTGAACGCGCCGGCGGGCGCGTGGTCGGCAATCTGGCGGGATAGCTACCTGTGGCATGTGGTGCGCTTCTCATTCTGGCAGGCGTTTCTGTCCGCAGTGCTGTCTGTGGTCCCGGCGGTTTTTCTCGCTCGCGCGCTTTATCGACGCCGTTTTCCTGGACGTCTGGCGCTGCTGCGTCTATGCGCCATGACGCTGATTCTGCCGGTACTGGTTGCCGTGTTCGGTATTCTTAGCGTGTATGGCCGTCAGGGCTGGCTGGCCTCGCTGTGGCAGATGCTGGGGCTTCAGTGGACATTCTCCCCCTACGGCTTGCAGGGCATTTTACTGGCGCACGTCTTTTTTAACCTGCCAATGGCGAGCCGTTTGTTGCTGCAATCTTTGGAAAGCATTCCCGGCGAGCAGCGCCAGCTCGCCGCCCAGCTCGGTATGCGCGGCTGGCATTTTTTTCGTTTTGTCGAATGGCCGTGGCTGCGCCGCCAAATTCCGCCCGTCGCGGCGCTGATTTTTATGCTCTGCTTCGCCAGTTTCGCAACGGTCCTGTCGCTCGGCGGCGGCCCGCAGGCCACCACTATCGAACTGGCTATCTTTCAGGCGCTCAGTTATGACTACGATCCCGCCCGCGCGGCGATGCTGGCATTAATCCAGATGGTCTGCTGCCTGGCGCTGGTACTGCTAAGCCAACGGTTGAGCAAAGCGGTTGCGCCGGGGATGACGCTGACGCAGGGCTGGCGCGATCCTGACGATCGTCTCCACAGCCGTCTGACGGACGCCTTATTAATCGTGCTGGCGCTGCTGCTGCTGCTTCCGCCGCTGGTCGCCGTGGTGGTCGATGGCGTTAACCGCAGCCTGCCGCAGGTGCTGGCGCAACCCATTCTGTGGCAGGCTGTCTGGACATCGCTACGCATTGCGCTGGCGGCGGGCGTTCTGTGTGTGGTGCTGACCATGATGCTGCTGTGGAGTAGCCGCGAGCTACGCCAACGCCAGCAACTATTCGCCGGACAAACGCTGGAACTCAGCGGGATGTTGATCCTCGCGATGCCGGGGATCGTGCTGGCGACAGGCTTCTTTTTACTGCTCAATAATAGCGTTGGCTTACCGGAATCCGCCGACGGCATCGTGATTTTCACCAATGCGCTGATGGCAATCCCCTACGCGCTAAAAGTCCTGGAAAACCCAATGCGCGATATTACCGCCCGTTATGGAATGCTGTGCCAGTCATTAGGAATTGAAGGCTGGTCGCGGTTAAAGGTCGTGGAACTGCGGGCGCTGAAACGTCCGCTGGCGCAGGCGCTGGCGTTTGCCTGCGTACTTTCTATCGGTGATTTTGGCGTCGTCGCGCTTTTCGGCAATGACTATTTCCGCACGCTGCCGTTTTATCTGTATCAGCAGATCGGCTCCTACCGCAGCCAGGACGGCGCGGTGACCGCGCTGATACTATTGCTGCTCTGCTTTACGCTATTTACCCTCATAGAGAAACTACCGGGCCGACATGCTAAAACTGATTGATATCACCTGGCTTTACCATCATTTGCCGATGCGTTTTACGCTGGCGGTAGAACGCGGCGAGCAGGTGGCGATTCTTGGCCCCAGCGGCGCGGGGAAAAGCACGTTGTTGAATTTAATTGCCGGCTTTCTTGCGCCTGCCAGCGGTACGCTACTGATTGCCGGCGACGATCATACGCTTACGCCGCCCTCACGCCGTCCGGTCTCAATGCTGTTTCAGGAGAATAATTTATTCAGCCACCTGAATGTGCAGCAAAATATCGGTCTGGGGCTAAACCCCGGGTTAACGCTCAACGCCAGCCAGCGGGAAAAACGGGACGCTATTGCACGTCAGATGGGCATTGAGAGTCTGATGGCGCGTTTGCCGGGCGAACTGTCCGGCGGCCAGCGTCAGCGGGTAGCGCTGGCGCGCTGCCTGGTACGCGAACAGCCGGTACTGCTGCTGGATGAACCGTTCTCCGCGCTCGATCCCGCGCTGCGTCAGGAGATGCTGACGTTGGTCAGCGATATCTGCCGCGAGCGACAGCTCACGCTGTTGATGGTCTCGCACAGCGTGGAAGATGCGGCGCGAATTGCGCCCCGGTCAATCGTCGTCGCCGACGGACGCATTGCGTGGCAAGGCAAAACAGACGATCTACTAAGCGGTCAAGCCAGCGCCTCAGCGCTATTGGGCATCAAATCCCATATTTTGTAGGCCGGATAAGGCGAAGCCGCCATCCGGCAAAGGAATCGTTAGTAACCCACAACTTTGCGCAGAATATCGATATATACCGGCATCAGCGGGTGGCGAACCAGCACCACCAGTGCGACCACGCCGATTCCGAGCGTCAACGGCGCCAGATACAGCAAACGGCTGCGGGGGAAATACGCGGTTAAACGATCGACTGCCGCTTTGCCGCTGCGCCACAGCCGCCAGCATAGCCAGCCTCCGACCCACAGCAGCAACGCCGTCGCCAGCAGCAGCCATTTGAAATCTCCGCTCTGCATATCGGAAGGAATATCGATTGCCGCTCCCGCCAGAATGCCCGGCAGGAAATAAAACGGCGGCCACAGCAAACAGCCAATCAAGTTCGGCCCAATAAATTTCGCCACGGGAAGATCCAGCATCCCTGCCACCATCGGCACCAGAGGCCTCGTCGGACCGACAAAACGTCCGACCAGGATCGTGAACATACTGTGCTGATGCAGCGCGTGTTCGGTTTTATCCAGCAGCGACTTGTTCTTTTTCATAAAAGACCAGCGGTGTAGCGGCTTTTTAAAGCGCCACCCCAGCCAGAACGAAATCCAGTCGCCCATCAGACAGCCGATAATACCCACCAGCCAGGCATGCCAAAAATTGAGCTCGCCGCTGCCGATAAGCGCGCCCAGCCCCGCCATCAGTACCGTACCGGGTAAAATCAACCCCACCAGCGCCAGCGATTCCAGGAAGGCGACCAGCAACACGGCGATAAGCGAATACAAAGTGGATTGGGTGATAAAGTGTTCCAGCAGTGCTTGCATAGTGTGTCCGTCAGCGTGATGAAGCAGGGATTCTGCTTACCCCGTCCCCCTTCGTCAAGCCGTCAATTATCCGAATAGTTACGGCTTATGACATCTTTGTGGACACATCATTCACTTTTTATTCACATCCGGCCCTGAACTCGCTAGGACTTGCCCCTGTGCATTTTTTAAATACCCGCGAAAAATAGAGCTGATCGTCAAATCCAACATTGCGCCCAACGGTCGCTATCGGCATTCGCGTGGTGCTAAGCAGGAGTTTCGCCTGGCTGATACGCTGATCTTCGCGCCAACTCAATACGCTAATGCCTAACTGCTGGCGGAACAGATGCGATAACCGGGAGGGCGACAGGCAGACATGCTGGGCGACGCTGGCGATATCAAAATGGCTGTCTGCCAGATGGTCGCTGATATACTGGCAGGCATCGCGCACACGGCTATCCATCGGCGGGTGCAACGACTCATTAATTACCGCCATACGTCTGAGCAACAACTGCTCCAGCAGATTGATCGCCAGTAGCTCAGAATAGCGGCCTTCCCCTTGCCCGGCGCTGATGATCTGCCCGAACAGTTCGCTGAAATGCGGCTGGCGCGCCTCGTCCGGGCGGAAAAATCCTGTCTGGGCAAAGATTGTCGGCCAGGTCAGCCACTCCTGCCAGTAGGCGCGAGGCCGGAAATAAACCCACTGGTGATACCACTCGCTGGCGTCCGGATGCCGTCCATAGTGATGAATCTCGCCCGGCGGAAACAATAATATATCGCCAGGCCGACAGACAAACTGCTCGCCATTATTATTAATGACGCCTTCTCCGCGGATGGTCAGGTTAAGAATATATCCCTTCATGCCCAACGGACGATCGATAAAAAAATCCAGATATCCATTCGCTTCAATCGGCGTCAGCCCGGCGACCAGATGGGCATTAAATGAATATCCCGGCAATAGCGGATCATTTTGCGTTTCAGCCATGATTTCTCTACCCCCCGATGTTCAGAGAAGAAACAAATTGTCCATATTGACCAGGACGACAGAGCTTACGTCTCCGCAAGACCTCGCGCTTGATGAAAGCACGTATCAACCCCGCTTGTGAAAAGCGCTTTGTAACAAAAGCGTACAGTTCAGGCGATAAAATTAAGTAACAGAAGTGTCTATAACTATGGCTGGAATGTCCACATTGAATATTTGCACAGCGTCACACTTTGCAAAGCATTAGCATTTTTGTCCATAAGATTAGCGGATCCTGCCTGACGGTTTTTGCCGCGACTCTCTACTGTTTCTCCATACCTGTTTTTCTGGATGGAGTAAGACGATGGCAATTGCAATTGGCCTCGATTTTGGCAGTGATTCAGTGCGCGCTCTGGCAGTGGACTGCGCCACCGGCGACGAGATCGCCACCAGTGTAGAGTGGTATCCGCGCTGGCAAGAAGGCCGTTATTGCGACGGCCCGAACAACCAGTTCCGTCATCATCCGCGCGACTACATGGAGTCAATGGAGGCCGCGCTGAAAGCCGTTTTGGCACAATTAAGCGCCGCGCAACGCGCAAATGTCGTTGGCATTGGCGTTGACAGCACCGGTTCTACGCCAGCGCCGATTGACGCCGACGGTAACGTCCTGGCGCTGCGTCCGGAGTTCGCCGAGAACCCGAATGCGATGTTTGTGCTGTGGAAAGATCACACCGCCGTGGAAGAGGCCGATGAAATCACTCGTCTGTGCCATAAGCCAGGCAAGGTCGACTACTCCCGCTATATTGGCGGCATTTACTCCAGCGAATGGTTCTGGGCGAAGATTCTGCACGTCACCCGTCAGGATAGCGCCGTCGCGCAGGCCGCCGTCTCGTGGATTGAACTGTGTGACTGGGTGCCGGCGCTGCTTTCCGGCACCACTCGCCCGCAGGATATCCGCCGTGGCCGCTGCAGCGCCGGGCACAAAACGCTGTGGCATGAAAGCTGGGGCGGCCTGCCGCCCGCGAGCTTCTTTGATGAACTCGATCCGTGCATTAACCGTCATCTGCGCTACCCGTTATTTAGCGAAACCTTCACCGCCGATCTGCCCGTGGGCACCCTGTGCGCCGAATGGGCGCAGCGCCTCGGCTTGCCGGAAAGCGTGGTGATTTCCGGCGGCGCGTTCGACTGTCACATGGGCGCGGTCGGCGCGGGCGCACAGCCCAATACGCTGGTAAAAGTCATCGGCACGTCTACCTGCGACATTCTGATTGCGGATAAACAGAGCGTCGGCGAACGCGCGGTGAAAGGCATTTGCGGTCAGGTTGACGGCAGCGTGGTGCCGAACTTTATCGGTCTGGAAGCGGGGCAATCTGCTTTCGGCGACATTTACGCCTGGTTTGGTCGCGTACTCAGTTGGCCGCTGGCGCAGCTTGCCGCGCAGCATCCGGAACTTAAAGATCAGATTAACGCTAGCCAGAAGCAGCTACTGCCAGCGCTCACCGACGCCTGGGCGAAAAATCCGTCCCTGGATCACCTGCCGGTGGTGCTCGACTGGTTTAACGGTCGCCGCACGCCAAACGCTAATCAGCGTCTGAAAGGCGTCATTACCGATCTCAATCTCGCCACCGACGCGCCAGCGCTGTTTGGCGGTTTGGTCGCCTCGACCGCCTTCGGCGCGCGCGCCATTCAGGAGTGTTTTACCGATCAAGGTATTGCGGTCAATAACGTGATGGCGCTTGGCGGCATCGCCCGTAAAAATCAGGTCATTATGCAGGTCTGCTGCGACGTACTGAATCGTCCGTTGCAGATCGTCGCTTCCGACCAGTGCTGCGCATTAGGCGCCGCTATCTTTGCCGCCGTCGCTGCGAAGGTCCATGCAGACATTCCAGCCGCCCAGCAAAGCATGGCGAGCGCGGTAGAACGCACTCTACGCCCTTGCCCTGAACAGGCGCAACGCTTCGAACAGCTTTACCGCCGCTACCAGCAGTGGGCGCTAAGCGCAGAACAACATTATCTTCCGACTGCCGCGCCGGCGCCAACGACCCCGGCCAATCAGACAATCCTGACTCATTAAGGACACGACAATGACGATTTTTGATAATTATGAAGTATGGTTTGTGATTGGCAGCCAGCATTTGTATGGCGCAGAAACCCTGCGTCAGGTCACTCAACATGCCGAGCATGTGGTCAACACGCTGAATACCGAAGCCAAACTGCCATGTAAACTGGTATTAAAACCGCTGGGCACCTCGCCGGATGAGATTACCGCCATTTGTCGTGACGCCAATTATGACGATCGCTGCGCGGGGCTGGTGGTCTGGCTGCACACCTTCTCCCCGGCCAAAATGTGGATCAACGGGCTGAGTATCCTTAACAAACCACTACTGCAATTCCATACCCAATTTAACGCCGCCCTGCCGTGGGACAGCATCGATATGGACTTTATGAACCTGAACCAGACTGCGCACGGCGGCCGCGAGTTCGGTTTTATCGGCGCGCGGATGCGCCAGCAGCACGCGGTCGTCACTGGCCACTGGCAGGATAAAGAGGCCCATACGCGTATCGGCGCCTGGATGCGCCAGGCGGTCTCTAAACAGGATACCCGCCAGCTAAAAGTCTGCCGCTTCGGCGACAATATGCGTGAAGTCGCAGTGACTGACGGTGATAAAGTGGCCGCGCAAATCAAATTTGGCTTTTCGGTCAATACCTGGGCGGTCGGCGATCTGGTGCAGGTGGTGAATTCCATCGGCGACGGCGATATCAACGCTCTGATTGACGAGTATGAAAGCAGCTATACCCTGACGCCCGCCACCCGGATCCACGGCGATAAACGCCAGAACGTGCGGGAAGCGGCGCGTATTGAACTCGGTATGAAGCGTTTCCTGGAACAGGGCGGCTTCCACGCATTTACTACTACCTTTGAAGATTTACACGGTCTGAAACAGCTTCCGGGTCTGGCCGTACAGCGTCTGATGCAACAGGGCTACGGCTTTGCGGGCGAAGGCGACTGGAAAACCGCCGCTCTGCTTCGCATTATGAAAGTGATGTCAACCGGTCTGCAGGGCGGCACCTCATTTATGGAGGATTACACCTACCACTTCGAGAAAGGCAACGATCTGGTGCTCGGCTCGCACATGCTGGAAGTGTGTCCGTCCATCGCGGTGGAAGAGAAACCGATCCTCGACGTCCAGCACCTCGGCATTGGCGGCAAGGAAGATCCGGCGCGTTTGATTTTCAATACCCAAACCGGCCCGGCGATCGTCGCCAGTCTGATCGACCTCGGCGATCGTTATCGCCTGCTGGTCAACTGCATTGACACCGTAAAAACGCCGCACTCCCTGCCGAAACTGCCGGTGGCTAACGCGCTGTGGAAGGCGCAGCCGGATCTGCCGACCGCCTCCGAAGCGTGGATTCTGGCTGGCGGCGCGCACCATACCGTCTTCAGCCACGCGCTGGATCTGAACGATATGCGCCAGTTCGCAGAAATACACGATATCGAAATCGCGGTGATTGATAACGATACCCGTCTGCCAGCCTTTAAGGACGCGCTGCGCTGGAACGAGGTGTATTACGGTTTAAAACGCTAAAAGTGGAGTCTGAATGCCCGGTGGCACTGCGTTTACCGGGCCTACGGTCCTGTAGGCCGAATAAGGCATTTATGTCGCCATCCGGCACACCGTCGCTCGTAGGCCGGATAAGCGAAGCGCCATCCGGCAGGGAGAAAACAATGTTAGAAGATCTCAAACGCCAGGTACTGGAAGCCAATCTGGCGCTGCCAAAACACAACCTGGTCACCCTCACCTGGGGTAACGTTAGTGCCATCGTTCGCGAACGCGGCGTATTGGTGATTAAGCCGTCCGGCGTCGATTATAGCGTCATGACCGCTGACGATATGGTGGTGGTCAGCCTGGAGACTGGTGAAGTCGTTGAAGGTCATAAAAAACCGTCGTCCGATACGCCAACCCACCGTTTGTTATATCAGGCATTTCCGACTATCGGCGGCATCGTACACACCCATTCGCGCCACGCGACTATCTGGGCGCAGGCGGGTCAGTCGATTCCGGCGACAGGAACCACCCATGCCGACTATTTCTACGGTACAATTCCCTGCACTCGCAAAATGACCGAGGCGGAAATTAATGGCGAGTATGAATGGGAAACGGGCAATGTCATTGTTGAGGCCTTTGAAAAACAAGGCATTAACGCCGCTCAAATGCCCGGCGTGCTTGTCCATTCGCACGGCCCGTTTGCCTGGGGTAAAAATGCCGAGGATGCCGTGCATAACGCCATCGTGCTGGAAGAAGTGGCCTATATGGGGATCTTCTGCCGCCAGCTTGCGCCACAGTTGCCCGGCATGCAGCAATCCCTTCTGGATAAACACTATCTACGCAAACACGGCGCAAAAGCCTATTACGGGCAGTAATGCCTCTAAAAACGCGTCCCATTGGGGGCGCGTTGATGAATCTGGTCGGTGATATATTCAGCAAATGCGCTTTGATAGACGTAATTATCAGAACTCACATATTCAATAATGTTATCATAATGTCCCTGCAACACTTTTCCTTCCAGCGCATGGAAGAAAATATAATCTTCGATTGTTGACTGCCAGCGTTGCCCATTTAACAGATAGTTAATAATGGTATCCCGATGTCCGTTTTTTCTGTCGTGTCCTTGCCAGTGAAAAAAAGCATTGCCGTTTTCAATAATTTCGGTACGCCAAATCTGATCTGTCCATGTTTTATACTCAAAAAATCGACTCACGGTTTTTATGGAAGGGTTAGCGCGTTGAGTATTGACGAAAAGATAATGGTCGTTCCCTACCAGACACGCCTGCATATTCACATTCATAAAAGATAATTCCCGAATACCACAAATTTTGATAAAAACACCCGCACCTGAAAGTTAAAATAAAATTATATTCTAAAATAAAAATTAAATTATACAGAGAGTTCCCGACGAATTCGCACTGTAATCCATTTTTATTTAACCATAGCGGCCAATTGAAATATTATATTTCTACCTGGCGGTGCGGATGTTTCAAATGAAATTCTTACACTTTTCATTAATTAAAACAAACAAAAAATATCGCTTTTTTGTTAATCCGAGAAATAAGTAACAGATTCGAATAAGCACTATTCTGAAAAATACCGAATGTATGGAAACAGACTTGACACAAAACAGCCAACCTATGGATAAAAATTGTAAATAAACATGATTCAAAATTAGCAGTTATAGGATAATTATATCAGCTGTCTACACCAGCATCATTATACCCTTCATACTTCAAGTTGCTTATGTGTTGGCTACGGATTACTCGGCCCATCCATGGGCCTCGCCCTGACGGGCCGTCGCACGCGACGTTCAAATCTGCTCCCGGCAGATTTGTCGTTCACCCCAGTCACATCGTTATCTATGCTCCTGGGGACTCACTCCCTTGCCGCCTTTAAGCAACTCGAATTATTTTGGGTATA